>NZ_LFQH01000023.1:0-26530 GCF_001238605.1 Arthrobacter sp. ZBG10
AACGACCGCTAGAACTCAAGCCTTCCCAGCGAAGGCGGCGGCCGCCGTCGTACGCATTTCCCAGATTAAGTTGCACTAATTCCGACTTAGTGCAAAACTTTACTCTGTGACTCAGAGTGCAACTTTAGAAAATGGCCTCCGTGAGCGGAAACGGGCCGCAACGCGGCAGGCCATCACCAACGCCGCCCGGACCCTGACGGCCGAACGCGGGCTGAACGGCTACACCGTGGAAGAGGTCTGCGAAGCCGCCGGAATCTCGCGCCGCACCTTCTTCAACTACTTCCCGGCCAAGGAAGACGCCATCATCGGCCACGTGGACGACGACGTCCCCGAGGACATCCTTGCCGAGTTCATTGCGGGCGGCGCAGCCTCCCCTGCCGGCGAAATTTCCCCCACCCTTTTACAGGACCTCATCCGGTTCTCCCTCCGGCTTTCCGAAAAGATGACCGCCTCCGAGGAGGAAACCCGGCAGCTGATCGCCGTGGTCCATAAGGAACCGCAGCTGATCCTGCGCATCATCGGGGTCACTGACCGGCGCGAGAAGCAGTTCGCCAGGGACCTGGCCCGCCGCGAAGGCGTGGGCGAGGACCATCCCGTGGTGCAGATGGCCGTGGTCCTGTTGGGCACCATCGCCCGCAAAAGCAGCATGGCCTACTTCTCGGACGGCAACACCCGCCCCTACCGCGAGCTGCTGATGGAAAACATCAGCGCCGCCAGCAGCCTTTTCTCCCAGCCTTTCGACCCCACCACCGCAGCAGCAGAAGGACACTCATGAGCACCACCACCAAGCCACCGGCAGGGCCCCTGCTGTTGACGCAAAAACGCATCTGGATCATCTTCTCGGCGCTCATCGCCGGCATGCTGCTCTCCAGCCTGGACCAGACAATCGTCTCCACGGCCATGCCCACCATCGTGGGCAAGCTCGGCGGCGTCGAACACCAGGCCTGGATCACCACCGCCTACCTGCTGGCCACCACCATCGTGATGCCCATCTACGGCAAGTTCGGTGACATCCTGGGCCGGCGGAACCTGTTCCTCGTGGCCATCGCGCTGTTCACGCTCGCCTCGGTCGGCTGCGCCCTTGCGACCGATTTCTGGGGCTTTGTCATCTTCCGTGCCATCCAGGGCCTGGGCGGCGGCGGCCTGATGATCCTGTCCCAAGCCATCATCGCCGACATCGTCCCCGCCAAGGACCGCGGCAAGTACATGGGCCCGCTGGGCGCCATCTTCGGACTCTCCGCCGTGGCCGGCCCCCTCCTGGGCGGGTTCTTCGTGGACCACCTCACCTGGGAATGGGCCTTCTACATCAACATTCCCATCGGCATCGCCGCCTTCGCCATCGCCTGGTTCACCCTGACGCTGCCGAACAAAAAGGCAGAAAAGCGCATTGACATCCTCGGGGTCCTCCTCCTCTCCACCGCCACCACCTGCCTGATCTTCTTCACGGACTTCGGCGGCAAAAAGGACGAAGGCTGGGATTCTCCGCTGACCTGGGCCTTCGGTGCCGGCCTTGTCCTGTCGGCCGCAGCCTTTGTTATGGTGGAGCGCCGCGCCGAGGACCCCATCATTCCGCTGAGCCTGTTCCGCAACCGGATCTTCGTCAACGCCACGGCCATCGGCTTCACGCTGGGCCTGGGCATGTTCTCCGCCATCGCCTTTGTGCCCACTTTCCTGCAGATGTCCTCCGGCACGTCCGCCGCCGAATCCGGCCTGCTGATGCTGCCCATGATGGTGGGCCTGATGGGCACCTCCATCTACTCCGGCATCCGGATCTCCAAAACCGGCAAGTACAAGATGTTCCCCATCCTGGGCGCTGCTTTCACCATGGCTGCCATGCTGTGGATGACCACCCTGGCCGCCACAACACCCATCTGGGTTATCTGCGTGCAGCTGTTTGTGTTCGGTGCAGGCCTGGGCCTGATCATGCAGGTGGTGGTCCTGGTGGTCCAGAACTCCGTGCCGGCAGAGCAGATCGGCACCGCCACCAGCACCAACAACTACTTCCGCGAAGTGGGTGCCGCCATGGGCGTCGCAGTGTTTGGTGCCATCTTCACCAACCGGCTCTCCGAATCGCTGACCACCGCCTTCACGGGGGCCGGCGCATCGGCTGACCAGGCCGCGCAGTCTACCAGCACCCTGGACCCGGCAGCGCTCAGCCAGCTCCCGGAGCAGCTGCGGGACGCCATCGTGAACGCTTACGCCGACTCGCTGGCGCCGGTGTTCTGGTACCTGCTGCCCTTCATTGCCGTGGCCCTGCTCCTGGCCATCACGCTCAAGCAGATCCCGTTGTCGGATACGGCCGGCATGGTGGCCCGCGGCGAGGCAGTGGGCGGCGAGGAAGCCACCCGGCTCGAGGCCGAGCAGCGGGCAGCAGCCGCCGGCGAAGCGCCCGCCAGGCAGGACGACCCTGCGAACAACGGCCGGGATGCCGCGGACGACGACGGCGGGCTGGTTTCCCAGCGACGCTGACGCGGGCTGCCACCACGGTCCGTCGGATCACGACAAGCAGGGACGCCGCAATCTTGGGGTTTGCGGCGTCCCTGCCTGGTTTTAAGCCGTCGGCTCAGGCCTCGAAATGCGCTGTCCCCGCCGGCGCGAGGGCACGACGGATGCTGGTGAGGTGGCCGGCCATCAATTCCGGCAGGTCCGTCGGGGCGAACCAGCCCACGGCAAGGGATTCGTCGTCGTTGATCCGGGCGGTCCCGGACACGTACCGGCACTTAAAAACAATGTCCAGGAATTCACAAACATCGCCGTTCGGGTAGGTGAACGGACCCACGGCGCCAACAGAGACCACGTGCTCCACCTCTGCCACCACGGCTGTTTCCTCAACAATCTCCCGCACCAGGCCGCGGGCGGGCTGCTCCCCCGGCTCCAGGATGCCGCTGACCAGGGCCCACTGCCCGTTATCGGCCCGCCGGGCCAACAGGATCCGGCCTTCCCCGTCCACCACCACACCCCGGACGCCGGGAAGCCACAGCAGGTCGTTGCCGACCTTCTTACGCAGGTTCAGGATGAAGTCAGGTGCAGGCATAAGCCAAGCCTATGCCTCCGGCGCACCGCCCTCAGGCCGGCAGGAGCAGGGCCAGGAAAGCACCGGCCAGCATAAACGGGCCGAACGGAATAGCTGTCTTCAACGTGCCGCGGCGTGCCACCAACAGGATTACGGACCAGGATCCGCCCAGCAGGAACGCCAGGAACGTGCCCGCGAACAGGTGGCCCCAGCCCAGGAAGCCCAGGTACAGGCCCAACACTCCCGCCAGCTTCACATCGCCGAATCCCATGCCCGGCGGGTACAAGCGCCGCAGCACGTAGTAGAACAGCCACAGCAGCCCCGCTCCCGCCAGCACCCGGAAAGTCTCCGTGGCGGCAAGCCCGCCGTCGTGGAGGGTACCGGAGCCGGCATCACCCAGCGCCGCGGCAGCCACCAGAAGCAGGCCGACAATGGCGTAGGAAGGGAAAATGATCCGGTTGGGCAGCAGGTGATGCCGGACATCGATGACTGTGAGGCGCACGGCCATGACCACAAAATAGGCGCACGCGGCCAGCACCAGCCAGAAGGCCACAGGGTTGCCGGCCCAAAGGCCGCCGAGTCGTCCCATCACCCCTCGGATGCTACTGGAATCGGGCCGGGCCCAGAACCGCGCCCGCGTAATATGTGGATATGGCCACATGGGACGCCCGGCACCGCCCGGATCCGGAGCACGGCGCCGGCCCGGCGGACACGGCAGCAATGTTCCGGAACCTCTGCCGGTCCTCGCCGTGGAAATGGCAGGCCCTGCAGTTCGAGTACTGGGATGAGCCCTTCACCGATGCCCCTGCCCCGGCGGCGCCGCTGGTGCGGGCGTCGCTGCGCCGGCCCGGCGCGCTCCGGTTGGAAAGCCCCGACGGACTGGTCCTCCACAGCACACCCGGAATCAACGACTCCCGCGACGGGTTTTACGTCACCTCGTCACGGAAGTCCTGGCTGCTGCCGCCGCACCTTGTTACCCCGGTCTATGACGGCTCCGGCCTGGTCCGCCGCAGGCCCGAGGCCGCGTACGGGGATCCCGGGTTCGGCAACGGCCGTCTTTCGGCGGCCCTGGACCCGGTGGAACTGGCGGGCAATGCCCCGGTGCCCCTGGAATTCCCTGGCAGCAATGCAGTGCTGGTCCACGGCGTCCGGCGGCTGGACCACGAGGGCCGGCCCGCGCTCGAGGCCGAGGTGTCGCCTACGGCGGCGTACCACGCCGGCGATCCCGCAGCCCCGCTGTGCCTGCCTGGCAGGTCATTGGTCCGGGTGGACCTGCGGACCGGTGTCTGTGTGGCCAGCCGCTCCCTGGAACCGGAGAAGGACCAGTACGGCCACTGGCTGCGGATCCTCGCGGTGGACGGATACATGCCTGATGATCTGTTCCTGGCCAGCCCTGCAGCTCCGGCGGATGTCCGCCGATACATCAGCTGGAACCTCCCGGCCCAGGTGTGGCCCGAACCCTAGGTGCCGCTGGGCTAGGCTGGCCCGATGACTGCGATAACCCACCTGTGGCCCCTCGACGGCCTGGTCCTGAAGACACCGCGCCTGGAACTGCGGACCGTGACGGACCAGGACCTGCCGGCGCTGGTCGATGCTGCGGCGGGCGGCATCCACGAACCCGGCAGGAACCCGTTCAGCACGGCCTGGGCCGAGGCGCCCCGCGCCGAGCTCGGACCCCGGATGGCGCAGTGGCACTGGCGGAACCGGGCGGAGTGCGGACCGGAGTCCTGGACCATCCTGCTGGGCATCTGGCACGAGGGGGCGCTCGTTGGCTGCCAGGACGTTGGCGCCAAGAAATTCGCGGCCCTCAAGACCGTCAGCACCGGCTCCTGGCTGCAGCGCTCCGCGCACGGCATCGGCCTGGGCAAGGAGATGCGGGCCGCCGTTGTGCTGTGGGCGTTTGACTGGTTGGGTGCCGAAGTCGCCGAGTCCGAGGCCGCCGCGTGGAACGAATCCTCGCTGGGCGTCTCCCGTTCCCTGGGCTACGAACCCAACGGGGTGCACAGGACCCAGTGGGGCACCGAGGTGGAAACGGTCCAACAAGTCCGGCTCACCCCCGAATCGTTCAAACGCCCCGACTGGGAGTTGCAGGTGGCAGGCCACAACGCCGCGGCTGAGTTCCTGGCGATCTCCTGAGCCAAGGAGGATTTGGTGTCCGGGCGCGCCTTCCGGCAGCGTGCGTCAAAGGCGAGGAACGAGCCAGCACGCAGAGGAAGGGGCACCCGGGCACCTCCGCTTACCCTTCGAGCAACTCCGTCACCAGTGCTGCGATGGGTGAGCGTTCGCTGCGGGTGAGCGTGATGTGGCCGAAAAGCGGGTGTCCTTTCAGGGTTTCGACGACCGCGGCGATGCCGTCGTGCCGGCCGACGCGGAGGTTGTCGCGCTGGGCGACGTCGTGGGTGAGCACAATCTTGGAGTTCTGGCCCATGCGGCTCATGACCGTCAGCAGGACGTTTTTCTCCAGGGACTGCGCTTCGTCCACAATCACGAAGGCATCGTGCAGGGACCGGCCACGGATGTGGGTCAGGGGCATCACCTCAAGCATGCCCCGGTCCATGACTTCCTCCACCACTTCCTGGCTGACCAGCGCGCCCAGGGTATCGAAGACTGCCTGGGCCCACGGGTTCATTTTTTCGGACTCGGAGCCCGGCAGGTACCCCAACTCCTGGCCGCCCACGGCGTACAGCGGGCGGAATACGATGACCTTGCGGTGTTCGCGGCGTTCCAGGACCGCTTCCAGGCCGGCACAGAGCGCCAGTGCGGACTTGCCAGTGCCGGCGCGGCCGCCGATCGAGACGATTCCCACGGCGGGATCCATCAGCATGTCGATGGCCAGCCGCTGCTCAGCGGACCTGCCATGCAGGCCGAAGACATCGCGGTCGCCCTTGACCAGGCGGACCTGTTTGTCGGCGCCCACCCGGCCCAGCGCGGAGCCCCTGTTGGACAGCAGCACCAGGCCGGTGTTGACCGGCAGTTCCGCGGCAGCCGGGATAAAAACGGGTTCGTGGCCGTACAGGGTGGAGATTTCCTGTTCGTTGGCCTCCACCTCGGCCACGCCTGTCCAGCCGGAGTCCTTGACCAGTTCGTTCCGGTACTCGTCGGCAGTGAGGCCCATGGCCGAGGCCTTGACGCGCATGGGCAGGTCCTTGGACACCACCGTGACGTTTTTGCCTTCGTTGGCCAGGTTTTTGGCGACGGCGAGGATGCGGCTGTCGTTGTCGCCGCTCCGGAACCCCAACGGGAGCACCTCCGTGGAAATATGGTTGAGCTCCACAGTCAGGGTGCCGCCGTCGTCTCCGATGGGGATGGGCCGGTTCAGGCCGCCGTGCTGGACCCTGAGGTCGTCCATCAGCCGGAGTGCCTTCCGGGCGAAGTAGCCCAGTTCCGGGTCGTGGCGTTTGGCCTCAAGCTCGGTGATGACCACCACCGGGATCACCACCTCGTGTTCGGCGAAGCGCAGCAGTGCCAATGGGTCCGAGAGCAGGACCGAGGTGTCGATCACAAAGGTGTTGATGGCTGGTTCCCTTCCGGAGACGGCAAAACCGGTGTCAGCATCTGGTGCTGCACCGGTTTGTGTGGTGGCTCGCGTGGCGCGAGAGGTAGCTTTCACTTCCTGGTCGGAAACGACCTCGGGCAGTGTTTCAGAAGTAGCCACATCGACTCCAGCCCCGGGCGCCAGCCCGGATTTCTTAATGGTGAGGCGGTTCGGCCACGAGGCCGGATCCGGCCTCCCATACATCCGGTGCGATGTTCCGCTCCATGTACTGGCCTCCCCGATCAGCCGGCGGTTTGCCTGCTGATGGATATAACGTAATTCCGCCGCGGGTAATTTCCGCAACCATTACGCGGCGATTCCTGTTGCCGCTGCGTGAACTTGGAGTTAACGGACCCTCAGGAACCGAAGCGGCGCTGCCTGCCGGCGTAGTCGCGCAGGGCGCGCAGGAAGTCCACCTTGCGGAACGCCGGCCAGAGGGCCTCGCAGAAGTAGAACTCGCTGTAGGCGCTTTGCCACATCAGGAAGCCGGAGAGCCGCTGTTCGCCCGAGGTGCGGATCACCAGGTCCGGGTCGGGCTGGCCCCTGGTGTAGAGGAACCGGGAGATGTCATCCACGCTCAGCGCGTCGGCGAGCCTGCCGATGTCCTCGCCCTTGGCCACGGCGTCGTGCAGGAGTTCCCTGACGGCGTCCACGATTTCCCGCCGGCCGCCGTACCCCACGGCCACGTTGACGTGGATCTTCTCGCGCAGTGTGGTCCGGGCGGTCAGGTTGTTGAGCCGCTCGGCCAGGTAGTCCGGCAGGAGTTCCGGGGCTCCCATGGCGTGCACGGAGATGTTGGCATCCTCATCCAGGCGGTCAAGGGTATTGGCGATGATGCCCATCAGCAGGTCAAGCTCCTCGCTGGACCGGTTCATGTTGTCCGTGGACAGCATGTACAGGGTGACCACCTTGACGCCGAGTTCCTGGCACCAGCCCAGGAACTCGTGGATCTTGTCCGCGCCGGCCTGGTGGCCCTGGCTGGTGGGGGCGTTGAACTGCTTGGCCCAGCGCCGGTTGCCGTCCACCATCACGCCGATGTGCCGGGGAATGCGGTCCCGTGCGAGGCCACGCAGGAGCCTGCGCTCATAGAAGCCGTAGAGGAACCCGGGCAACTCCACGCCTCCACTCACCTGACTTCCTTGCTGGACGTTCCTTGCACATCCTAGGCTACCGTCCGGCTTTGCTTCCGCCGTCCCACGCCGCTCCGCCGTGCCGCCGCCAGGTCCTACTCATGGGTAACTTACCGGATCGTAAGTTATTCTGGGACCATGAACAGCGAGATGCCGGAGGCACCCCGGACCCCGCAACCGGAGGACGGATCCACCACGGCAGGCGCCCCCAAGGGCACCGCCCTGGATGACGCGGCGGTGCGGCTGGCGGAGCTGCTGATGATCAAACCGAAGTGGCGGGGCTGGATCCACACCGTGGCGGCGCCGATGGCCCTGGCCGCCGGCATAGTGCTGGTGGTCCTCGCCCCGACGCCTGACCGGAAAATCACCTCGGCCATCTACGCTTTCACCGGCGTGCTGCTGTTCGGGATCAGCGCCGTCTACCACCGCGGCAACTGGTCGCCGGGGGCAAAACGGGTGTTGAAGCGGCTGGACCACACCAACATCATGCTGGTCATCGCCGGCAGCTATACCCCGCTGGCCTGGAGCCTGCTGGAACGGCCGCAGGCGGTCCTGCTGCTGTGGGTGATCTGGTCCGGCGCCATCCTGGGCGTGCTTTTCCGGCTGTTATGGACGGACGCGCCGCGCTGGCTCTACGTCCCCATCTACATTGCGCTGGGCTGCGGGGCGCTGTTTTACCTGCCGCAGTTCTTCCAGGCCAACATCGCCTCGGCGGTCCTGATTTGCGTGGGCGGCGCGCTGTACATCACCGGCGCCGTGTTTTACGCCCTGAAGAAGCCCAACTTCAGCTACCACCATTTCGGGTTCCACGAACTTTTCCATGCCCTGACGGTCTTTGCCTTTGCGGCGCACTTCATCGCAATCGCCATGGCAGTGCTGGGCTGAGCAGGTACACGCGGGCCTGGGCCGGCCCCCTGGGCGGGGCTCAGTCGCGGGGCCGGTGGTCCAAGGCGTTGGATCCGGTACCTTCGGGGCCAACGGGGCCGGGAGCTGCCAGGCCGTCGTGCTCGTCTGCGGCGTCAACGTCCGCCGCGGCGGCCGCAGCAAGCCGGTCCTCCTCCACCTGTGCCCGGTAGCGGACCCTGCGGATACGCCGCACCATGTCGATAATCAGCAGCGTGGTGGCCACCACAAAAAATGCCGTCATGATGAATCCCCACAGGCCAGGGGTCACCTGGTCCTCGGAGAGCCCGTCCCGGAGCCCCGGCGTGGGCATCGGCGACGGGGTGGTGGCCAGGCTAAGGAGCAGATGATGCACTGTTAAAACCTTCTGTGGAACGGCGGCAGCAGGCGCCGGCCGGCCTCCCGGCCGGTTCTTCTACGCGGCATAGAAATTACCTGCTGGTTCTATCTTAGCCCGGCGAAGAGATCCTTTTCGGGGAGCTCGGAGGGAACCCGGGACTTGATCAGGCAGTAGTCCTCCCACGGCCATGCTTTTCGCTGCATCTCCGTGGAGACGGCGAAGAAGAAACCCAGCGGGTCGATCTGGGTCCGGTGGGCGCGCAACGCGTCATCCCGGGCTTCGAAGAAATCGCCGCAGTCCACCTGGGTGGTGGTGGCGTGCACCGTGACCGGCGGGGTGTGGCCCTCGGCGTCGGTTTCCAGCCAGGCTGCAAGCCGCTCGGCATACGGGGACTGCAGGCCTGCCTCCTCCAGGGCGAAGTGCAGGGCCCGGAACCGGTCGGGGCTGAACGCTCGGTCGTAGTACAGCTTGCTGGGCTCCCAAGCCGGTCCGGCCTCCGGGTAGCGGTTGGGGTCCCCGGCAGCCTCGAAGGCTTCAACGGCCACCTTGTGGGCCATGATGTGGTCCGGGTGGGGGTAGCCGCCGTTTTCGTCGTAACTGAGGATGACGTGCGGTTTGAAGGAACGCACCAGTCGGACCAGGGGGGCGGCGGCATGGTGCAGCGGCAGCGTGGCGAAGGATCCGGCAGGAAGCGGTGGCAGCGGGTCCCCTTCCGGCAGCCCGGAGTCCACGAAGCCAAGCCATTGCTGGCGGATGCCCAGGACTGCTGCGGCGTTCGCCATCTCAAGGCGGCGCGCGCCGGCCATGTCGCGCTTGGGGTGCGGTGCGTCGGCCATGGCGGGGTTCTGGATGTCGCCGCGGGAGCCGTCCGTGCAGGTGGCCACCATAACGTCCACGCCGGATGCTGCGTACATGGCCATCGTGGCAGCACCCTTGCTGGATTCGTCGTCCGGGTGGGCGTGGACTGCGAGCAGCCGCAGCGGTGCCGGGGAGTTGCTGGGCGCTGTCATTGAAGGACCGCTCCTCTTTCTTCTGTACTTAGGCTGGATGGAACAAAGCGGGCTGCAGTGGTGCGCTGCCGGCCGGAAAAGCCACCGGCGGAAAGGCACTAAACTGGTCAGGTGACTTCCCCGGACCAGCCGGCCCCCTCCGCGCCCGCAGACACCAGCCTAGCCAATCGCTATGGTGCAAAAAAACAAGGGCTTACCCCTCGCGCCAAACGCATCATTGCCGGTGCCGCGCTGGCTGTGGGCATTGGCTTTATGGCCTGGGTTTCCACGTCCAACGCCCTGGGTGGGGTGACGTTCAAGGACATCGGCTACAGCACTCCCGACGGCACGCTCGCAGAAGTTGATTTCCAGGTCACCCGCGAGCCCGGCACCGAGGTCAAATGCGCCGTCAAGGCGCTGGACTCGAAGTACGCGGTGGTGGGCTGGAAGGTTGTGGATATTCCCGCGGAGGCCACGGAGGACTCGTCCGACGGCGGCAGGACACTCGCGCAGCGGGTCTCCGTCCGGACCGAATCATTGTCAGTCTCCGGTGTGGTGGACAGTTGCTGGGTGCCCAAGGCGTAGCTTCCGTTGCTGTGACCTGCATCGCTCCGGCTTTGGGATAAACCTGCCGGACTGACTACACTGGTCCAATACCTTTACCCCGCTGAGCTGGTTGCCGCTCCACAAGTGGCCACCATGGCGGGGTCTTTTGCATGTAGGACCATATAGAGGAGAAGTCCGTGTCTACCACCAACAGCGCAGCTGCAGCCTGGCTTACCCAGGAAGCTTTTGACCGCCTGAAGGCAGAGCTGGACCACCTTTCCGGCCCCGGCCGGGCGGATATCGTCCAGAAGATCGAGGCCGCCCGGCAGGAAGGTGACCTCAAGGAGAACGGCGGGTACCACGCCGCCAAAGAGGAACAGGGAAAGATCGAGGCGCGTATCCGCCAGTTGACCGCCCTGCTCCGGGACGCCCACGTGGGCGAGGCACCCGCTGATGACGGCATCGTGGAGCCCGGCATGCTGGTGGTGGCCCGGATTGCCGGCGACGAGGAGACGTTCCTGCTCGGTTCCCGCGAAATTGCCGGCGACTCCGACCTGGACGTCTTCAGCGAGAAGTCCCCGCTGGGTGCCGCCATCCTGGGCCACAAGGAAGGCGACTCACTGAGCTACGTGGCGCCCAACGGCAAGGACATCACGGTGGAGATCCTTTCCGCCAAGCCGTACTCCGCCTGACCCTCAGCACAGCAAAGCGCCGCCGGGCCCCGAAGGGACCGGCGGCGCTTTGGTTTTAAGCCCGGTAACCGGGGTTGAACATGTCAGATGCCGGACCGGTTCCCGGGCGCCAGGGTTGCCGTCCGGTTCCGTGGCCGCAGCAGCAGGGCTGCGGCCACACTGCCCGCGGCACCGCCCAGGTGCGCCTGCCAGGAGACGAACCCGGCAACGGTGGGCAGGAGCCCGAAGAGGATGCTGCCGTACAGCATAAAAAGAACCACTGCCAGCAGGATCTGCTTCCAGCTGGAATTGAAGAACCCCCGCACCAGGAGGAACGCGAACAAACCAAAAACCAGCCCGGAGGCACCTACGGTGACCCCGGGGTCACCGATCAGCCAGACCGTCAGCCCCGATCCCAGCCAGCTGAAGCCAAGGGCGGTGAGGAACACCCGGATCCCGGACAGGAACACCAGGAAGCCGAAAATGATCAGCGGCAGGGCGTTGGAGAGCAGGTGGTTGAGGTTTGCGTGCAGCAGCGGGAAGGTCAGGATGTCCAGCAGGCCATCAGCGCTCCGCGGCCGCAGTCCGAAAGTCCTGTTCAGCGAGCGCGTCAGCAGGAAGTTGATCACCTCGATGACAAACAAAACCGCCACAAAGCCACCCAGGACCAGCAGCCCGCCTTTGGCACGTGCGGCGATGCCCTGCCGCTCCCCCGCGGACCTGTCCCCCAACATTTTGGCCATGGTGTGCTCCTAGTGCACCACGATGGGCTGGAAACCCTCGGCGCGCAGTGCGCTGAGGACCTGTTCGCCATGTTCGTGGCCCTTGGTTTCCAGGTTGACCGTGATGGACACGTCCCCCATGCTGATCGCGCCGCCCACCCTGGTGTGGTCCAGGCCGGTGACGTTGGCGTCGTTCTCGGCGATGATCCTGGCGATGGTGGCCAGCGAGCCGGGCCGGTCATCCAGCATCATCCGCACGGTCATGTAGCGTCCCGCAGCCGACAGGCCGCGCTGGATGACCTTGAGCATCAGCATGGGGTCGATGTTGCCACCGGACAAAACCACCGCCGTGGTGCCCGGGTTTTCGATCTTGCCATCCATCAGGGCGGCGACGCCCACGGCACCGGCGGGTTCCACCACCATCTTGGCCCGTTCCAGCAGGAAGATCAGGGCCCGCGCCAGGGAGTCCTCACTGACGGTGACCACATCATCCACCAGTTCCCGGATGATGCTGAACGGCAGCTGGCCCGGGCGGCCCACTGCGATGCCGTCAGCCATGGTGGAAACCTTGGTCAGCGGCACCAGGGCGTCGGCTGCCAGCGACGGCGGGTACGCGGCAGCGTTTTCCGCCTGCACGCCGATGATCCTGATTTCGCGGCCCAGTTCCCGGGCGCGGGCCTTGATGGCCACTGCCACTCCGGCCAGGAGCCCGCCGCCACCAACACCCATCAGGATGGTGTCCACGTGGGGGATCTGTTCCAGGATCTCAAGGCCCAGCGTGCCTTGGCCGGCCACAACGTCCACGTTGTCGAAGGGGTGGACAAATACGGTGCCGGTCTCGTCACTGTAGCGCTGCGCTTCCGCGAGCGCCTCGTCCACGTTGTGCCCGTGCAGGATGACCTCGGCGCCATGGCTGCGCGTGGCGGCAAGCTTGGGCAGGGCCACTCCCAGCGGCATGTAGATGCGGGCCTTGATGCCCAGGCTCTTGGCGGCGACCGCCACGCCCTGGGCGTGGTTGCCGGCGGATGCCGCGACGACACCGCGCTTCTTCTCCTCCGGGGAGAGCCGGGCCATCCGGACATAGGCGCCGCGGACCTTGAAGGACCCAGCCCGCTGGAGGTTTTCGCATTTGAAGTAGACCTCGCCGCCTACCAGCGCACCGAGCGCGCGCGACGATTCCACCGGTGTGCGCGCAATAATCCCGTCCAGGAGCTTCTGCGCCTCAAGGACATCGTCCAGGGTGACGGGAAGGGTTTCCAGGATATTCACGTACTGCTCTCCTTAGGATTCGTCCCCTGAGCCGTGCTCCGTGGCGGTGCGGGCATCAGGATCTGCTGCTGTGGTGCCGGGGGCGGCCTTCCTGCCGCGGCGAAGCGCAGCCGGACGTTCAACGTCCTTGAACGTGGTGTCCGCTCCGGCGCCTGCCATCAGGAGCGTCGCCGGCACGTCTTCATGTTCCCACGTTCTGGCGGCGATGTAGCGAATGGACGAGTTTGCGACGGCGAGGATGGGCACCGAGAACAGGGCGCCGGGGATCCCGGCCAGGTAGGAGCCCGCGGCGACGGCAAGGATGACGGCCACAGGGTGCAGTGACACGGCTTTGCCCATGACCAAAGGCTGGAGGATGTGGCTTTCGAGCTGCTGGACCGCCAGCACGATGGCCAGCATGATCAGGGCGTTGATGGGGCCGTTGGCCACCAGGGCCAGGAGCACGGCGATGGCGCCGGTCACCAGGGCACCCACCACGGGGATAAAGGAGCCGATGAAGACCAGGACGCTGAGCGGCAGGGCCAGGGGAACGCCGATGATTGCGGCTCCCACGCCGATGCCCACGGCATCCACAAACGCCACAAACAGCTGGATACGTGCGTAGCTGACCATCGATGTCCAGCCCTTGCGGCCGGCGCCGAACGTGGCCGCGCGCGCTTTCCTGGGCAGGAGGCGGACCATAAAGGCCCAGATCCGGCCGCCTTCAAGGAGGAAGAAGATCAGGATGAACAGGGCCAGCACCAGGCCCGCGGCGAAATGCCCCGCCGTGCTGCCGAAGGACAACGCACCACTGACGATGCTGCTGCTGTTGTCCTGAAGCGCGGTGGTTGCTTCCTTGAGGTACTGGTCAATCTGGTCCGCTGTCAGGTGCAGGGGCCCATCGGCCAGCCAGTCCTGGACCTGTTTCACCCCGGTCAGCGCCTCGGACCAAAGTTCGCCGAAGCCGGAGAACAGTTGCCGGCCCACCAGCGCCAAGGCCCCGGCAATAAGCCCGATGAAGCCCAGCACGGTGACGGCCACAGCCAGCCCGCCGGGGGTTCCGTGCCGTTTCAGCCAGGCCACGATTGGGCTCAGCAGCCCGGCCAGCAGTGCCGCCACCATAACGGGGATCAGCAGGAAACTGATGCGGGCCAGCAGCCAGATCAGGGTGCCGCCCACCAGCAGGATGAGCCCCAGCCGCCACGCCCACGACGCAGCGATCCGGATGCCGTAGGGAATGTCCTGGTCCAGCTCCCGGTCCGTGCGGACCCTTAGCGGCGGCACGGCGGCGGATCCGGGCTGCCCGGGGGATGGACTGCTGGAGTTTACGGCGTCCTCGGTTGGCGTCATAGCCTAATAATTCACCAGCCACGGCCGTATGGGAAACTGCGGGCCGGGCCCGGCTGCTAGGCGCCGGCGCTGTAGTCGATGCCCCACTCGATGGTGAAGGACTCCCCCGGCCGGAGCCAGCGGAGGCCCTCACCTGAGTTGAAGGCATTGGCGGGCCCGGTCATGGGTTCCACGGCCACGGCCCGGCTGCGGCCGGGGTACTCGGTGCTGACGAACACGTGCACGTACGCGCAGGACTCGTCCTGCCAAAGGCTCACGTGCCGGCCGTCCGGAGCGGAGAGGGTGTGCCGGGCTTTGCCGGCGGTGTACTTCAGGTCAGTCAGGGCAACATCGACGCTGAGCGCTGCCACCTTCCGGCCGGACCGGAAATCGGTGTCTCCCGCCACGGGCGCCGCGCTGCGGGGTATCAGGCGTTCATCGGCCACAAGCTGGGTCTCTGCGTCGACGGTCAGGACCAGGCCGTCGATGGGCGCATCACCCAGCCGCAGGTACGGGTGGGCCCCCAGGACAAACGGCGCCGGCGAGTCCGACAGGTTGGTGAGCGTCTGGCGGACCACCAGCCCCAGGTTCTCCGCCACTTCGTACTGGACCCGGTGGCGGACCAGGAACGGATACCCATGCTGCGGAAAGATCGTGGCTTCCAGTGATACGGAATGTTCGGTTTCGTCCACGAGGGCGTACGAGGCGTTGCGCAGCAGTCCGTGGCTGGCGTTGTTCCGCGAAACTTCCGTGATGTCCAGCTGCTGTTTTTTGCCGTCCAGGAACCAGACCCCGTCCTCGACGCGGTTGGCCCAGGGGGCCAGCGTAATGCCGGTGGCCCCGGGCGGAATCCGGTCGTCCGCGTACGTTTCGGTCAGCAGCACGCCATCGCGGCTGTAGGAGCGCAGTCCTGCGGCGAGTTCGGTAACCACTGCCATGGCGTCACCCCGGCGGAGTTCGTATTGCCGGCCGGTGGCGTACGCGCGGGCCCCGCCATGGGTGGCCTCCAAAGGAAAAGTCATAGGACATACGGTACCCCGCCTGCCGCCGTCGGACGCCCCTGTTTGTTCTGTTTTGTTGTTAACTATTCTTTTTTGATCGAATATGCAAAAATTTGAAGATGACAGCCATCACCAGCACCACCCTCTCCGACGGCCGGGAACTGATCTATTTTGACGACGCCGGCACCACCACGTCCCGCGAAGCGAGCCTGACCACTGACCACCGTGGCCTCCCGCCGCGGGGCGAGCCGGGCGAGGTCCGCTACGACGCGCTGACGGATGAATGGGTGGCTGTGGCGGCACACCGGCAGGCCCGCACCCACCTTCCACCGGCGGACCAGTGCCCCATCTGCCCCACCACCGCCGCCAACCCCTCCGAAATTCCGGCAGCGGACTACGACGTTGTGGTGTTTGAGAACCGTTTCCCCTCCCTGGGCCCTGCGGTGGGCTCCATTCCGGCGCAGCCGGCCTGGGGTACCACCGGCCCTGCCTACGGCCGCTGCGAAGTGGTGTCCTTCACACCCGACCACACCGGGTCCTTCAGCGGACTGGGCAGCACCAGGGCCCGGACCGTCATCGAAGCGTGGGCCCACCGCACCGAAGCCCTGAGCGCACTGCCGGGCATCAAGCAGGTTTTTCCCTTCGAAAACCGGGGAGCGGACATCGGCGTCACGCTGCACCACCCACACGGCCAGATCTACGCCTACCCGTACGTCACACCCCGCGCCGGCACCATTGGCACGGCGGCGCGGAAGCACTTCGACGCGCACGACGGCCGCAGCACCCTGACCGGGTCACTGCTGCGTTCCGAACGGGAGGACGGCAGCCGCATGGTCCTCGAAGGAACCAACTTCAGCGCCTACGTTCCGTTTGCCGCCCGCTGGCCCCTGGAAATCCACCTGGTGCCGCACCGGCAGGTGCCGGACCTGGCCGCGCTCAGCGGTGAGGAGAAGGACGAACTGGCAGTGGTCTACCTTGACCTGCTGCAGCGCCTCGACGCTCTGTACCCCACGCCCACCCCGTACATCGCCGCCTGGCACCAGGCGCCGCTGGACGCCCTTCTCCGGCCTGCAGGGTACCTGCACCTTCAGCTCACCTCGCCCCGCCGGGCCGCGGATAAGCTGAAGTACCTGGCCGGGTCGGAAGCTGCAATGGGCGCATTCATCAACGACACCACGCCGGAGAGTGTGGCCGAACGCCTCCGCGCGGTTGCCGTCCCGCCCGCCACCACCCCCGCCCTGGAACCGACGCCCGAAGGAGCCTCCGCTTGAACGCCGCCCCCGCCCCCAAAACTTCCCCCGGCCCTGCCGGGTCCGCTGACCTGGCCGCCCGCTTCACCCAGGCCTTCGGTGCCGTTCCGGATGGAACCTGGCAGGCGCCGGGCCGGGTCAACCTGATCGGCGAACATACCGACTACAACGAAGGTTTTGTCCTCCCGTTTGCGATCGACCGAACAGCCCGGGTTGCCATCGGCGTCCGCCCGGACACCACCGTCCGCCTGCTGTCCACCTATGGTGACCAGGGTGTGGTCACCACCACGCTGGATGCGCTCGAACCTGGATCGGCCAAGGGCTGGACCAAGTACCCGCTGGGTGTCATGTGGGCGCTGCGCCAGCGCGGAATCGATGTTCCCGGCCTCGACCTGCTGCTGGACTCGGACGTCCCGCTGGGCGCCGGACTGTCCTCCTCGCACGCCATCGAGTGCGCCGTTGTGTCGGCGCTGAATGAACTAACGGGCGCCGGGCTGACCGCCCAGGACATGGTGCTGGCAACCCAGCAGGCCGAAAACGACTTCGTTGGTGCGCCTACGGGCATCATGGACCAGTCCGCGTCACTGCGCGGCTCCAAGGGCCACGCGGTGTTCCTTGATTGCCGGGACCAGAATGCCAGCCTCGTCCCGTTTGAAACCGGGCCTGCGGGCCTGATCATGCTGGTGATCGACACCAAGGTGTCGCACTCGCATGCGGACGGCGGCTACGCCTCACGCCGCGCCTCCTGCGAGCTGGGGGCGGAGGTCCTTGGGGTCAGGGCCCTGCGCGATGTCCAGGTGGCGGACCTGGAGGAGGCCAGCGGCCTGCTGGACGAACTGACGTTCCGCCGGGTGCGGCACGTGGTCACCGAGAACGACAGGGTCCTGCAGACGGTGGAGCTGCTGGCGGCCCAGGGCCCGGCCGCCATCGGCGCACTGCTGGACGCCAGCCACGTTTCCATGCGTGATGATTTCGAAATCTCCTGCCCCGAACTGGACGTCGCGGTGGACACCGCGCGCGCCAACGGCGCCATTGGGGCCCGGATGACCGGCGGCGGCTTCGGCGGCGCGGCGATCGCCCTCACCCCGGTGGGCGACGAACAAAAGGTGCGGGACGCCGTCGTCAAGGCTTTTGCGGACGCCGGGTTTACTGCCCCGGACATCTTCACGGTGTCCCCCGCCGCGGGCGCCATGCGCATCTCATAAGGCGCCACGGGCAACCAGGCTGTAACAACAAAGCAGGCCCCACCATTTGGTGGGGCCTGCTTTGTGCTTGCGTACGACGGCGGTGTGCCGGCTGGGGCGTCAGTCGTCCCCGCGCAGGATGGCCAGAAGGCGGATGATCTCCACGTAGAGCCACACCAGGGTGACGGTCAGGCCGAAGGCAGCCGTCCAGGAGAAGCGCTGCGGGGCGCCGCTGCGGACGCCGGCTTCAATGCTGGTGAAGTCCATGATCAGCGAGAAGGCAGCGAGGCCGATGGCCAGGATGCCGATCACCACACCCATAACGCCGCTGCGCATGCCGAACGGCTCCTGCGTAACGCCGGTCAGCATCATTACCAGGTTCACGATGGAAAACAGTGCGTACCCGGCCATGGCGATCATAAAGAAGCGCATGGCCTTGGGGGTGGCGCGGACCTTGCCGCTCTTGAAGAGCAGCAGTGTGACGGCGAAGACGGACAGCGTGCCCACCACTGCCTGCAGGCCAACGCCCGGGAACTGGGCATCCAGGATCCGGGTCAGGCCGCCGAGGAAGAGGCCTTCCAGGCCGGCGTACGCCAGGATCAGCGCCGGTGAGGGCTGCTTTTTGAAGGTGTTGACCAGCGCCAGGACAAATCCGCCCAGGGCGCCGACGATCATCAGCAGCGAGGCCAGGCCCATGCCAACCGTCAGGGTAATGGCGGCGCCCACAATGACTGCGCCGAGGCAGGCTGCCGTCTTCATGATGACGTCGTCGAACGTCATCCGGCCGGTGTCGGCCGGGCCCGCGGCAGGCTGGTTGTACAGGTCCTGGAGCTGTTCGTTGGACATGCCCGGCTGCTGGGTTTGGGTGTTCCAGCCCTGCTGGCCGTAAGGGGCCTGTCCGTAGGCAGCCTGCGGAACAGGCGGTGCCTGGGTGGCTCCACGGAAGTTCTTTCCGTTGAAGATCGGGTTGCCGCCAAGTGCCATTGCGGTATTCCTCCATGTGCGTGGGTGACTGTGAACCTTAAAGTTCACGCTACCAATTCCCACGCGGCAGCGCGCGGGAAAGTTCCCCGTACCCTGCTGGTGCAACCCAACCGTGACCCTGTGACGGTTGGGCCCGGTGGACCCGGCCAAACCGATTGTTAAGAAATACCGGGACTCAACAAATGTTTCTTTAGCATTCCTACGGTGTTGAAACAATTTGGCTACACAGTTGTTATCCGATCGCGACCATGGCGGCCTGAGCAGCAGCAATATCGGCGCGGTTGGCGCTGTAGCATAAGCCAAGCAGGGTGACGGAACTCACACCCATGAAGGTGTCAGGCGAGTCTGCACCCCCAGCCCTGCGTCCGTTCGCAACGGTTGCAAAGGCGCAGCCTGGACCGACCCCAAGTGGAGGTTTTTCAATTTGAGAAGTTCAACCCAAGGCCTCCGGGCCGGAGGTCGCCACAGGTTGCTGAAACTGATCGGAGCCACCAGCGCTTCCATCATGGCGATCCTCCTCGTGGCAGCACCGGCATCCCTGGCTGCTTCCCCGTCACCGACACCATCCCCGTCGACCGCCTCCCCTTTCAGCATCAGCGGCTTCCTCCGTAACGCGGGCGCGCCACTTGCTGACGTCAAGATCAACGTGTCCGGTGGAGGTTTTGAAGGCTCCACCACGTCCGGACAAAACGGTTCCTGGGCTGTTGGTGTCCCCGAAAAGGGCACCTACAAGGTGGAATTGGACGAATCCACCCTTCCCGAAGGAATCAAGCTGGCGGATGGGCAGGAGAACCCCCGTGACGTTGTCTTCGGCGGAACCACCACCCAGGGCACCGTCTTCGCGTTCGGCGAGGGCATCGTGGTCCAGCAGGGCAACTTCGGCCAGGACCTGATCAACCGCCTGGTGGCGGGCCTGAGCTTCGGCCTCCTCCTGGCCCTGGCCTCCGTGGGCCTTTCCCTGATCTTCGGCACCACGGGCCTGACCAACTTCGCGCACGGCGAGATGGTCACGCTGGGCGCGGTCCTCGTCTTCGCCTTCAACGCCATCGGCCTGCCCTTCTGGCTGGCCATTGTCCTGGCACTGTTGGGCGGCGGACTGTCCGGCTACATCCAGGACGCCGGCCTGTGGCGTCCGCTGCGAAAACGCGGGACCGGCCTGGTCCCCATGATGATTGTCAGCATCGGCCTGGCACTGGCGGTCCGCTACATCATCCAGTTCTACTTCGGCGGCGCCACCCAGCAGCTGCCCTACGCACAAAGCGCCGAAATCCAGCTCGGGCCGATCTCCATCTCCCCGAACAACCTGGCATCCCTGGTCATCAGCGCCGTGGTCATTGTGATCGTAGGCCTGGTCCTGATGAAGTCGCGGCTCGGCAAGGCCACCAGGGCCGTGGCTGACAACCCCGCACTGGCAGCAGCGTCAGGAATCGACGTGGACCGGGTCATCCGGATTGTCTGGATCACCGGCGGCATGCTGGCCGCCCTGGGCGGAATCCTCTGGGCGTACTACCGTCCCGGCGTGACCTTCAACATGGGCTCGCAGATCCTGCTGCTCATCTTCGCCGGCGTGACCCTGGGCGGCCTGGGCACAGTGTTCGGCGCCCTGATCGGCTCCATCATCGTAGGCCTCTTCACCGAACTGACCACTGTGTTCGGTGCACCGGCAGACCTCAAATACGTCATTCCCCTCGGGATCATGATCATTGTGCTGCTTATCCGCCCTCAAGGCATCTTGGGCCGGCGCGAGCGAGTGGGATAGGAAAACAACACCATGGACTTTTCAAGCATCCTTTCCAACGCGATGGGCGAGATCATCAGCCCAACAACCGCCGCCTACGCCCTGGCGGCGCTGGGCCTGGCCGTGCACTTCGGCTACTCCGGCCTGCTGAACTTCGGGCAGGCAGGTTTTATGGCAGTGGGCGCCTACGGGTTTGCCATTTCCACGCTGACCTTCGGGGCGCCTTTCTTCGTGGCGATGCTGATCGCCGTGCTGTGCTCAGCTTTGTTCGCGCTGCTGCTGGGCATCCCCACGTTGCGGCTCCGGGCTGACTACCTGGCCATCGTCACCATTGCCTCCGCCGAAATCATCCGCTACCTGGTGACCACCAACGGCTGGACCGCCGTGACCGGCTCGGCCAACGGCCTCGCCGCCTTCGAAGGTGGCTTCTACGCCATGAACCCCTTCCCTGAAGGCTCCTACATGGGGATGAGCAGCAGGGACTTCTTTATCCGCCTGGTGGCCTGGATCCTGGTGGCCGCCTGCGCGGTCCTGGTGTTCCTGCTGATGCGCAGCCCTTGGGGCCGGGTGCTTAAGGGTATCCGCGAGGACGAAAACGCTGTCCGGTCCCTGGGCAAAAACGTTTACGCCTACAAAATGCAGGCCCTCATCATCGGTGGTGTCCTGGGCGGGCTTGCGGGGATGATCTTCACGCTCCCCCGGGGCGCCGTGCAGCCGACCAACTATGGAACGGAACTGACGTTCTTCCTCTGGACCTGCCTGCTGCTGGGCGGAATGGCCACCGTCCTGGGACCCGTGATTGGCGCCATGATGTTCTGGGTGGTGCTGTCCCTGACCCAGGGCATCCTGACAGGGCTCATCGATTCAGGCGTGGTCAGCTGGCTGACCACAACCCAGGCCGGTCAACTCCGGTACATCCTGGTGGGCGTCGCCCTGATGCTGCTGATGATATTCAGGCCCCAGGGCGTGTTTGGAAACAAGAAGGAGCTGGCGTTCGCATGAGCCTGCACAGCGAAGAACCCACAGCCGCCACCGGCGAGCCGGACTACATGACGGACACCCGGCCCATTGCGGCCGGCGAAACGGGGCCCGGCTGCAAAAAACGCGATCCCATCGTGGTGGCCGAGAACGTGACCCGGACCTTCGGCGGCATCAACGCCGTGGACGTCGACTACCTCGAGATCCCCCGCCACAAGATCACAGCGCTGATCGGACCGAACGGCGCCGGGAAAACCACACTGTTTAACCTGCTCACGGGATTTGATACGCCCAACAGCGGCAAATGGCAGTTCGAGGGACATAGCCTGGCCGGCGTTTCGCCCTACAAGGTGGCCAGGATGGGCATGGTGCGCACCTTCCAGCTCACCAAGGTCATGGGCAAGCTGACAGTGATGGAAAACATGCGCCTGGGAGCTGCTAACCAGCCCGGGGAACGGCTGTCAAAGGCCCTCTTCAAGGGCATGTGGGGTGGCCGGGAAAAGCAGATCACCGCCGAAGCGGACGTCCTGCTGGCCAAGTTCAAACTGGATGCCAAAAAGGACGATTACGCTGCGTCCCTGTCCGGTGGCCAGCGCAAGCTCCTGGAGATGGCCCGGTCCCTCATGGTGCGGCCCAAGCTGGTCATGCTGGATGAGCCCATGGCAGGTGTGAACCCGGCACTGACCCAGTCGCTGCTGGACCACATCAAAAACCTGAAGGCCGAAGGCATGACCGTTTTGTTCGTCGAGCATGACATGCACATGGTCCGGCACATCGCGGACTGGGTAGTGGTCATGGCCGAAGGAAAGGTGGTGGCCGAAGGCCCTCCGGGTGAAGTCATGAAGAACCCGGCGGTCATCGACGCCTACCTGGGCGCCCACCACGATGTTGACCTCGGTGATTCCGAGGGCATCAAGGAGCTTGCAGCGGAACTGGTGGCGGACGACGAATCAATCGTTGGCACCGAAAACGCAGGCATCATCTCCCTGGACGTGGTGGCGGCCGAAGACGGGCCCGTGGAACCGGGCAACAGGCGTCCCCGACCCCACGGCAGCAGTGACACCGACCGGACCGATAGGAACAGCCAATGAGCAGCACCAGCGCGGCACCCGCCGCCCAGCCCGTCAGCGACGGCGACCCGGTGGTCAAGGTCACCGACCTTGTGGCCGGCTACCTGCCGGGCGTGAACATCCTCAACGGCTGCAGCATCGAGGCCCGCAAAGGCGAACTCATCGGCATTATCGGGCCCAACGGTGCCGGGAAGTCGACGCTCCTGAAGGCCATGTTCGGGTTGGTGAAAGTACACTCCGGCACGGTGGTGGTACGCGGCGAGGACCTGACGGGACTCAAGGCCAACAAGCTGGTGACGCGGGGCGTGGGCTTTGTGCCGCAGACCAACAACGTCTTTGCTGCCCTGACCATCGAGGAAAACCTGCAGATGGGGATGTTCCAGCGGCCCAAGGACTTTGCCCAGCGGTTCGACTTTGTCACCGGCCTGTTTCCGGAGCTGGGCAAGCGCCGCGCCCAGCGCGCCGGTTCGCTCTCCGGCGGCGAGCGGCAGATGGTGGCGATGGGCCGCGCCCTGATGATGGACCCGGCAGTCCTGCTCCTGGACGAACCCTCGGCAGGCCTCTCCCCCGTCAAACAGGATGAGACCTTCCTCCGGGTCCACGAGATCAACAGGGCCGGGGTGTCCGTGATCATGGTGGAGCAGAACGCCCGCCGCTGCCTGCAGATCTGTGACCGCGGCTACGTTTTGGACCAGGGCCGGGACGCCTACACCGGTACCGGCAGGGAGCTGATGAAGGACCCGAAGGTCATCCAGCTGTACCTTGGCACTTTGGCGGACACTGTCGAATAGGCCTGCCTCTTTAGGAGCAACCACCAGGTGTGGGCTGTCTCCCGGAAAGTGGACCCGGATTCCGGGGTCACTTTCCGGGAGGCAGCCCACACCTGCTTTAACGTCGCTGGTCCACACTGCGGGAACGGTGCCGTAGCCCGGCGGCCGCATCCGGCACCCCGGGGAGGCTGAGGGCGGCGGCGCGTGCCGCCGTCGTCAGCTTCATCGGAGCCGGAAGGACCTCCATAACCCAGGTATGCCAGCACCTTACGACAATTCCCCGACCCGGTTCCGGGCACAAGAGAGGGCCTGAGCCCGGTGCTATACCGTTCTCAGGCCCTCCCGCTGCAGGCTCTTAGGGAGCCGGCGTTACTGCTTAGAGCTTGCCGAATTCTTCCTTGACGAGCTTGTACTTGTTGTCGGCGCTGTATTCGTAGACACCGATGGTTGCCTCGGAGGGGTCACCGCTGTCGGCGAAGGTCACCGGGCCGGACTGGCCGTCGTAGTCGATGTCCTTGCCTTCGCGGATCAGCGTGACGCACTGGCCGAAGCTGTAGCACTTCTCGCCGTCCTTGGACACGGCCTGCAGCTGGGCTGCAATGTCCACACCCTTGGTGCTCTTGGCAGCTTCCGCAGCCAGCGCCACCAGGTTGGTGGCGTCCCAGCTCTCGCCTGCGTAGGAGTAGTCCGTCAGCGCCGGATCGACCGCCAGCAGCTTCTTCTTGAAGTCATCGCCGGCACTGGTGCCCGGAAGGGTGCCGTGGGCGCCCGTCATGGTGCCTGCCGCGAAGTCCTTGCTGTAGTCCTTGAGGTTGCCATCAACCAGGAACAGCTGCTCCGGCTTGATGCCCTTGCCCAGGAGCAGCGGGATGATGCTCTTGCCTTCGTCGAAGGTGATCACGCCGATGGCGTCCGGCTTGGCCGCAACAATGGCATCCACCTGGGTGTTGAACTGGGTGTCGCCGGTATTGAAGAGCTGCTCGGCGACGATCTTGCCGCCTGCGCCCTCAAACGAGGACTTGACGGTCTTGGCCAGGCCGGTGCCGTAGGAGTCGTTGAGGACGATCATGCCCATGGTCTGGGCACCGCAGGAAACGGCGTAGTTGCCCAGCACGGAGCCCTGGAGCAGGTCGGACGGGGCGGTGCGCCAGTAGAGGCCCTTGTCATCCCAGGTGGTGAAGTCGAGGGACGTGTTGGCGGGCGAGAACTGGACCACGCCGGCACCGGTGATCTGGTTGATGACCGTCTTGGAAACGCCTGAGGATGCCGCACCGATGATGGCACTGACGCCCTGGCCCAGGAGGTTGGTGACGGACTGGGTGGCGACGTCGGTGGTGGTGTCACCGGAGTCGAGGTGTGAGACCTCCACAGGCTTGCCCAGGACGCCGCCGGCGTCGTTGATGTCCTTGATCGCCAGGTTGACGCCGGCGATTTCGGGCGGGCCCAGGAAGGCCAGCGAACCGGTGGACGGCAGCAGCGAACCGATCTTAAGCGGCGTCTCGGTAGTGGTGGTCGAGGCGGGCACTGTGCCGGCCGCAGGGATTTCAGGTGCAGGAGCGCCTGCTGCGGGAGCAGGACAGGCTATGGCGCCGGATGCGGCGGCCGTGGTGGTTTCCGTCGAGCTGGGGGTGGAGGTGCCACCGCAAGCCGTAGCCAGAAAGGCAACGCCGACGCCAAGCGCTGTGAGCTTGGCAATTCGGGGCGCCACCGGGGAACGTGGAATCATTGAGAATCTCCTGGATCGAAAGGTGCGAACGGCCTTTGATGCGCATGGTCAGGTGTTCCTGATTAGGCTTCAAGCTAATGCAAATACCGGCCGAAGATAAGTGACTGAGGTCACATCCTTATAACAGTCGTTGCCTATGCGGAATTAAGCGGACATCCGGCGCCCGCCGCGGGCTGTCCCGGGCACAGGAAAAGCCGCCCGCGTCGCGGACGGCTTCCCGATTTTCGGCTGATGCCGGGCCTGTACCCCAGGTGGGACTCGAACCCACAACACGCAGATTTTAAGTCTGCTGCCTCTGCCAATTGGGCTACTGGGGCAACTGAACAATGGTATCCCGTCAGGCGAGGCTGAATGGCTCCGCGTAGCGGAAGGTACCGTGCACTCCCCCGGGCCAGAGCGCCAGGGGCAGCAGCTGGAAATAGTCACCCCAGGCCTCGTCCGGAGCCAGGACCCCGAAGTTGGCCGCGGGCACAAAGCCGAACCGGGGGTAGTACTCGGGGCTACCCAGCAGCGCGATGCCTCGCTCCCCCGCAGCATTGGCCCTGGCGATGCTCTCCTGCACCAGCGCCGACCCCACACCGTGCCGCTGCAGCCGCGGCGTGACGGCCAGGGGGCCCAGGCCCAGGAGTTCGTGGTCCCCCACCCATCCGCGTGTGCTGATGACATGGCCCACCACTTCCCCGGCCAGGACGGCCACGACGCTGAGGTCCGGCAGGTACTCCTCCGCCTCGAACAGCCCCCGCAGCACGGCCACCTCCGCAGGTTCGCCCACCGCAGGAAGGCCAGTGGCCGGCGAGATGGCGAAGGCGTCGGCAACCAGGGCATAGATGGCGTCCCGGTCAGCCTCGGTTTCGCTCCGGAGCTCAAGGGTGGGACGCTCCTGCTGGCGGCTTTCCGCTGACAGTTCTGCCAGGACCTCCAGGGCCCGCGGCGCATCGGGCGCGGGGACCAGCAGGTGGTCGTGGTGCAGTCCCGCCAGGACGTTGCAGCTGATGTGCGCGTCCGCCAGCGCCTTACCGAAGGCCGCCGTGAGTCCCACCGCGTCCAGCGCCGAATGGACCTCCAGGGTGATCCAGGCGGCCACGAAGCTGTACGCCAGCCCCTCACTGTCCGCTGCTGCCCTGGGCAGCACCACCGTCAGGCCTTCGGCCTCCCGCACGGCCGCTTCGGCTCCGGCCGGCAACGGGCGGCCGTCCGGCCACTGCACAAAAACGTATTCACCCTCCCGGAGTGTGGGCGCCATAGTGGCCAACAGGGTCTGTAGATCTTTTTCGGCACTCATCCGGCCAGTCTAGGAGCCAGGCACCGCCGGTGCGGGAGGAACCGGCGGCGCGTCAGGCAGAGCCGTTAAACGAACGACGGCGGCCATCCCCGTGATGGGAAGGCGGTTTCTAGGGGTCGTT
>NZ_LFQH01000024.1:0-34057 GCF_001238605.1 Arthrobacter sp. ZBG10
ATAAGAGACAGGGGGTGGGCGACGCGGTCTGGGTGGGGGCGGCCGAAGCCGTCACGCAGTCCTCCTCGGGTGAGGGGGAGCCGGTCAGTTCAAGGTTTTTTACGATCCGCTGCGCGTCGTAGAGGTCGTTGGCGGGCACTGTCTGGCGGACGCGCTGCTGGGAGAACTGCGGCAGGGAGTCCATCCGGATGTCAGTGACGGCCTCCAGCGTGGACAGCTGGATGGGGCCAAGGCGCTGCGAAACGCCATTGTAGATAGCCACGCGCGAGTCGAATTCGCCCACGTAGTAGCGGGTCTGGGTCCAGGCGTAGCCCAGCCACAGGCCGGCGGTGAGGAACACCAGTACGGCTGCAGCGATGGACCAGGTGATCCACCGGCGGGTCTTCAGCGGGACCGGGACGTCATCGGCGTCGCTGCCTTGCCCCTCTGCCTTGTGGGTCAGCAGGGTTGCCGCCCGGCGGGCGACAGTACGGCCCGCGATGGTGGGGATTGACCCTGATTCGGCGGCCAGCGCCGCAGAGCCCACCAATTCGTGGGGGCGGGACGAGAGCTCCTCGCGCAGCACCTCCGCCGACAGGTGTTCGCCCAGGTGGGGGTCGGTGGCACCGGAATCCGGCGGGTGCCCGGCAGCAGTGCCGGCAGCGTCGGGTGTTGCCGGTTCGGCCTCTGGACCGGCCGCGGCCGGACTGGACGCCGGTTCCTTGGCGGCAGGGGCGGACCCGGCCGGCTGCTGCTGGATCACTTCCACGGCGGCCGTGTGGACGTCGTCGGGCGTTTCCTCCACGATGTCCACCACCACCACTGTGACGTTGTCCGGGGAACCTGCCTCCAGGGTGAGGTCCACCAGGATCCCGGCGCACTCGTGGAGGTCCTTCGTCTCGCGGACAGTCCTCTCCACGGCATGCCCGGCAACATAGTTCAGGCCATCGGAGCACAGCAGCCAGCGGTCGCCCGGCAGGACATCCAGGGTGTCCAGGTCAAGTTCGGGACTGGCATCCACATCGCCCAGCACACGCATCAGGACGTTTTTATGCGGGTGGGTTTCGGCTTCTTCGGGCCGCAGCCTGCCTTCGTCAATGAGCCGCTGGACGAAGGTGTGGTCAACGCTGACCTGCTCGAATGTCCCGGCCCGCAGGCGGTACGCGCGGGAGTCCCCGATATGGGCGAAGTGCAGCCGGCCGCCGGCCAGCAGGAGGGCCGTGACGGTGGTGCCCATTCCCGCGAGTTTGGGATTGATGTGCACCAGTTCGGAAAGCAGTGAATTGGCGGTCTGGATTTCATCGGCCAGGATGGTGCCGGCGTCATCGTTGTAGTCTGCGCGGTCCAGGTGGATCATGTCCAGGACAGTGGCGGCGGAGGCGACGTCGCCGCCCGCGTGCCCGCCCATGCCGTCCGCCACCACGGCCAGATGCCGGCCGGCGTAAGCGGAATCGTCATTCTTGGAGCGGATCCGGCCCACGTCGGACTGCGCCGCGAAGCGCATGATGAGGGGCCGCTGCGCGGGCAGGTGCCCGGTGGCGGGGTTTTCGGGAGCAGCCACGGCTACGGCCTCAATTCGATGACCGTCTTGCCGATTCTCACGGGAACGCCTGGTTCAACGGGCAGCGCCCGGGTGAGTTGCTGGTCTGCCAGGTAGGTTCCGTTGGTGGAACCCAGGTCCTCGATGAACCAGCGGCTGCCCTGCGGGAACAGGCGCGCGTGGCGGCCGGAAGCGTAATCGTCCTCAAGCACCAGGGTGGCTTCCTGGGCGCGGCCCAGCAGGATGGGGCTCGCAGCCAGCGGAATGGTAGTGCCCTTCAATGGCCCTTCGACCACCACCAACTGGTGGGCCTGCAGCTTGACTGGCTGCGGGGGAGCCTCGGCAAGTTCGGGGTTGCGGCGGACCTCGCGGGCGGTGGGGGCGCCGGAAGCGGCTTTCCGTCCCACCATAAGGTCCCGGCGCATGGCCGAGACAATGCTGAAGATCAGGACCCACAGCAGCAGCAGGAAGCCGAACCGCAGCACTGTGATGGTGAGATCGCTCATGTCATTCATGCGGAACCACCGGGTCCGGCGGGAAGCAGGCGGAAGATGATCTTTGTCCGTCCCATCGTGATGGTGGAGCCGTCTGTGAGTTCGGTGCTGCCGGCCACGCGCTGCCCGTTGACGTAGCTGCCGTTGGTGGAACCCATGTCCACGGCGCTGGTCACGCCGTTGGTGGTGCGGATCTCCAGGTGCCGGCGTGAAACGCCGGTGTCCTCCACCAGGATGTCTGCCTCGGAGGACCTGCCCAGCACTATGGACGGCGCGTTCAATGAGTACCTTTGCCCGTCAATGTCCAGCACGGGCTGCAGGCGCACGGGCTGGCGGCTGGGGGCGGCCGGCACGTTGGGGCGTGCCGGTGCGGCGGCCGCGGCCCCGTTCTGCTTTTCCGTGGCCGAAGCAATTTCGAAGTCCCCGGCGCGGAGTTCCGCGTCCCGGCGGAAGGAGATCCGGACCGGGCCCTGCAGGGTGTAACCCTGGCTGCGGACGTGGTTGATCACCACGTCACAGAGTTCTTCGGCCAGCGGGGTACCCCATTCCTGGGCCCGGGCAAAGTCCTCGTTGCTCAACTCAACGTCGAAAACGTTGGGAGCCAGCGTCCGGCCGGCCGAAACCGTCAGCGCCTTGTTGTCGAGTTCGCGGCGGAGCCTGCTGGCGATCTCCACGGGCTCAACCTGTGCTTTGGAGCCGGTGGAGAAGACGCCCCGGACGGCTTTTTCGATGCCGCGTTCCACTTTATCCAGCAGACCCATAGGTCCTTCTCCTTTCCCCCCGGCTGCGGGGCAATAGTCCTTGGCAGGAACGCCGCGTGACGGTCCGTCACCAGGCGTTGTGACTGCGCGCGGCAGTCACGTCCAGAACCGATACTACTGGGCAGGGCTGGGAATGACCTTAATCCGCAACGGCCGGGCGGGCGTAAAAGTTCAGCCACCGGACGCTGCCGTGGGGCTCCTGGGGGGCTGTGGAAAGGCTATTTCGGCCCGTGTTCCGGGTGTTTTGGCGCGGCTGGTGGAGGGGCCGCCAGGCTCAATTGGTATTTTCCGGCATATGTCCGTTATGCTTGATCTCGCTGCTTTCGCAGGTCCGCATAACCGGGAAACCGGGAGCGGAAATGGGAAAAAAGTTGCGCGCGAGTGGCGGAACGGCAGACGCGCTGGCTTCAGGTGCCAGTGTCCGAAAGGGCGTGGGGGTTCAAATCCCCCCTCGCGCACGCAAATGGATGGGCCCCGGTCTTAGGATCGGGGCCCATCCTGTTTTAACTGTTGGCGGCTGCCTGCTCCGCACGCCACGCTACGGACGCGCGGACGCCTGGAACCGGCGTCGTGAGTTGGCAAGGTGGCTGCGCATGGCAGCTGCGGCCGCGGATCCGTCGCCGTCAGCGATGGCATCGGCAATGGACCGGTGTTCGTGCACCACCTGGTCGAAGTGGTCCCGGGCATAATGTTCGACGCCGGTCATAAGCCGGGTGCGGGGCATGGCGATCATCGTCTGCCCCAAGGCGGCCAGGCAGTCGGAGTAGTACGGGTTGCCGGATGCGGCGGCCACTGCCCGGTGGAATTCGAAGTCCGCCTTCATGGCGTGCGCGGGGTGGCCCGTGCTGGCCGTAAATTCTTCCAGGGCGGCCGTGACGGCACGCAACTGGCGGTCGGTGCGGTTGCGGGCGGCCAGGGCCGCTGCCTCCGATTCCACGCCGAGCCGGAAGTCCAGCAGGTGGAGGCGGTCCTCCGTACTGGCCACGGGCCGCGTCCCCGGCGCTGCCGGGGACGCCTCTGAGGGCGGGGTGAGGGCAAAGCTGCCCCTGCCCCGTTCAGTTTCCACCAGTCCCTCGGCCTGCAGCCGGGTCAGGGCCGCGCGAACCACCGTACGGCTGACGCCGAAATCGCTGATCAGCGTGTTCTCGCTGGGCAGTTTCCCGCCCGGCTGGATGATGCCGTCCACAATCCGGGTGCGGAGGTCGGCGGTGAGGTCCGCGGTGAGGTTTCGGCTCATGGGATCAAGGTTACGCGCCGAACTCCACGGAGTCGGTGGTCCAGGCGCGTGCCTGGCCGCTCAGGGTGACGCCCAGTCCCGGCCGGTCCGGGACGATCATGCGGCCGTTCTTGGTTTCCAGGCGTTCCTCGAAGAGCGGGTCGAGCCAGTCGAAGTGCTCCACCCACGGTTCCCGCGGGTAGGCCGCCGCCAGGTGCAGGTGGATTTCCATGGCGAAGTGGGGTGCCAGGCCAAGGCCGCGTTCGTCGGCCAGGGCCGCGAGGCGGAGGAATTGGGTGATGCCGCCCACCCGTGGGGCGTCCGGCTGGATGATGTCGCAGCTGTTGGCGTTGATGAGGCCCTTGTGTTCGGCCACGGAGGCCAGCATTTCGCCGGTGGCGATGGGTGTGTCCAGGACGTGGGCCAGGTGCGCGTGTCCCTCGAAGTCGTAGGCGTCCAGGGGCTCCTCGATCCAGATGAGGTTGTACTGCTCCAGCTGCCGGCCCATCCGCAGTGCCGTGGCACGGTCCCACTGCTGGTTGGCATCCACCATCAGCGGCACGTCCCAGCCGATGTGCTCCCGGACGCCCGCCACTCGGCGCAGGTCTTCCGAGGAGTCCGGCAGGCCAACCTTGATCTTGATGCCGCCGATGCCTTCCGCCAGGAGTTGGGTGGCACGGGCCTTGACCTCGTCCAGGCTTGCGTTCAGGAATCCGCCCGAAGTGTTGTAGGTCTGGACGGAATCGCGGTAGGCACCCAGGAGCTTGGCCAGCGGCAGCCCGGCCCGCTTTGCTTTCAGGTCATACAGGGCGATGTCGATGGCCGCGAGGGCCTGGGTGGCCACCCCGGAGCGGCCAACGGAGGCGCCGGCCCAGAGGAGCTTGGTGTAGATCCGGCCGATGTCGTTGGGGTCTTCCCCGATGATGCCTTCCGCCACTTCCTTGGCGTGCGCGTACTGCGCCGGGCCGCCTGCCCGTTTGGAGTAACTGAAACCCAGTCCGGCGTGGCCCTGTTCCGTGGTGATCTCGGCAAACAGGAACACCACCTCGGTCATGGGCTTCTGCCGCCCGGTGAAGACCTTTGCGTCGCTGATGGGGACGCTGAGCGGCAGCGTGGCGGTGGACAGCTTGACGTGGCGGATGAGATCGACGGGACTCATGGGTTCTCCTAGGTGGCGGGGCATCTTTGCCTACACTTAGGATACAAGTTTAAAACTTGTACTACAAGACTTACCTGTTCCGGAGGGCGTCGAAGCCTGTGATCAGGGCTTCCAGGCCCAAGCTGAAGGCCACGTCGGCCGGCCGCGGGTGCTGCTCGGCTGCCAGCCGGTCGACGGCGGACGTAAAGTTGGGAGTCTGCGCGGCGAGGGTGCCGGCGTCGAAAATGTCCGCCGGGGCCGTGACATCGTACGCGGCGCCGAAGACAAACGCCTCCAGGGCGACAATGGCGGAGATGGTTTTCTCCGCGGGGAACCCCGCAGCCCCGAAGCCGGCCGTTACCGCCTCATACATGGCGAGTGTTTTGGGCGCATTGGCGACGGGCAGCACCGCGATAATGGGGATCAGGGGTGTGTGCTGGGCAAACACCTCGCGGTAGGACCAGGCCCACCGGCGCACGGCGGCATCCCACGGACCGGCGCCGAAACCCGACACGTCCACCATCTCCACCAGGTGGTCCTCAACAAGGAGCAGCACATCATCCTTGGAGGACACATGGTTGTAGAGGGCAGACGGCGCCACGTCCAGCGACCGGGCCAGCGCGGCCATGGTCAATCCGTCGTAGCCCTTCCTGCTGATCAGCGCCAGGGCTGCGACGGTGATGCCCGCCTTGTCCAGTACGGCTGCCGACGGCCTCCCGGCGCGCCTTCTGGCTGCCGGGTCCTTCCCCGCGGATCGTCCCTGTGTGGCTGATACTGCCGGCATTGCTGCCCCTTCTGTCATGGTCTCCAGCATTATTCCATCCGCGCACTTCCGGTCCCGCCCGGCAGCCGCTATAGTTGATGCTAAATGAACGTCATTCATTTAGTGCTCCCCGTCACTTTGCGGGCCGCAGAGAGGACATCATGCTGAACCTGAACCGCGACGTTGCAGTGGTGGGAGCCGGCCCGTCCGGCCTGACCGCAGCCCGTGAACTGAAGAAGGCCGGTTTCACCGTCGCCGTCATCGAGGCCCGTGACAGGGTGGGTGGCCGCACCTGGACCGACACCATCGACGGGGCCATGCTGGAAATCGGCGGCCAGTGGGTCTCGCCGGACCAGACGGTGCTCCTGGACCTGCTCGCGGAGCTCGGCCTGGAGACCTACTCCCGCTACCGGGAGGGAAAATCCGTCTATATCGGCGCGGACGGCGCTCCCGTGACCTATACGGGCGACTCCTTTCCCGTGGCGCCGGGCACCGCCGCCGAAATGGACCGGCTGATTGAACTGCTTGACGGCCTGGCGGAGGAGATCGGTGCCACCGAGCCCTGGGCGCATCCCAAGGCACGCGAACTGGACACCATCTCATTCCACCATTGGCTGCGGCAGAATTCCGCTGACGAGGAAGCCTGCAACAACATTGGCCTCTTCATCGCCGGCGGCATGCTGACCAAGCCGGCGCACGCCTTTTCCGCCCTGCAGGCGGTCCTGATGGCCGCCTCCGCCGGCTCCTTCACGCACCTCACGGATGAGGATTTCATCCTGGACAAGCGTGTGGTGGGCGGCATGCAGCAGGTTTCGCAGCTGATGGCCGCAGGCCTGGAGGGTGACGTGGTGCTGGACAGCCCGGTCCGGAGCATTAACTGGACTGCTGACAGTGCGGTGGTTGTCTCGGAGCGCGCAACAGTGAATGCGAGGTTTGTAGTCATGGCGGTTCCGCCGAACCTCTACTCCCGGGTGTCCTTTAACCCGCCGCTGCCCCGCCGCCAGCACCAGATGCACCAGCACCAGTCGCTGGGCCTGGTCATCAAGGTGCACGCCGTCTACAAAACCCCGTTCTGGCGTGCGGCCGGCCTGTCGGGCACCGGCTTCGGCGCCGGCGCCCTGGTGCAGGAGGTCTACGACAACACCAACCACGGCGACACCCGCGGCACCCTGGTGGGCTTCATCTCCGACGAGAAAGCCGACGCCGTCTTCGAGCTCAGCCCGGCGGACCGCAAAAAGGCCGTCCTGGAATCCATCGCCGCCTTTTTGGGTGACGCTGCCCTGGCGCCGGAGGTGTATTACGAATCCGACTGGGGCTCTGAGGAGTGGACGCGCGGTGCCTACGCTGCCAGCTATGACCTGGGTGGCCTGCACCGCTATGGCAAGGACCAGCTGGCTCCCGTGGGGCCCATCCACTGGTCCTCGTCAGACCTGGCCGCCGAGGGGTACCAGCACGTTGACGGGGCCATCAGGATGGGGCGCCGGACGGCACAGCTGATCGCAGAAAAAGCGAAGGTGCAGGTTGCGGCCGGCTGGTAAATAAGCATGCTTACCAATAGGCTGGCCGAAGGGGAGCGACCCCGACAGCAGACGAAGAGGTGAGGCATGACTGACGCACAGAGCATCAGCAAAGTAACCGACATCATCAACGGGTCCCACATCGGGATGTTGACCACCATCAACGGGGAGGGTGCCCTCGTCAGCCGCCCGCTGGCCGTCCAGGAAGTGCTGGACGACGGCGACATGTGGTTTTTCACGGGCCTGAACACCTCACAGGTAACGCACGTCCGGGCCGACTCCCGCGTCAACGTCTCGTTCGGAAAAAACACCGAATGGGTGTCTGTGGCAGGGACCGCCGAGGTTGTCACGGACCGCGCCAAAATCCGCGAAATGTGGAACCAGGCGGTGGAGGCGTGGTTCCCGGACGGCCCGGATACTCCTGAGGTGTGCCTGCTGCGGGTCGATTCCGATTCGGCCGAGTACTGGACCAGCCCGGGAGGCACGGCGGCCACTGTCCTGCAGTGGGTCAAGGCCAAAGTCACCAACAGCCGGATGAGCGTTGGCGAGAGCGGCACCGTGGATCTCTGAGTCCCCGCAAAAGGTGGAGCAGCGCAGGCTGCTCCACCTTTTGTCGTTTAACCGCCGGTTCAGCCGTTCGGGGAAAGAGCGGCGAGGACTGCAGGAAGGAGGACATCGTTCCGGCCCCAGACGGGGTCCAGGATTTCGACGTACCAGGAGTCGGCCAGCAGTAGGGCCAAAGCATCGTTGGTTTCCTCCGCCCAATCCCGGATCTGGTCCTCGGTGACGGGGTTTTCGCTGGAACCGAGGACGGTGGCCACATCATCGCCTGCCAGCGTGACGGGAATGGCGGCGTTGCTTGAATCGCCCGGGGCGTGCGCCACGGTAATGAATTCGCTGCGGGTGGACAGCGCCAGCAGGTCTCCAGCCGCGGCGGGGCTGCAGAACCCGGTAACGTACTGCCGCTGGGCCAGGGCGGCGCCGCTGATTCCCGGCTGGGATTCCTTCGTGAAAAGGCCGCTGCGGTTCAGGCGGGCGAGTTCCGGGGCGAGTGCGATGGTTTCAGGATCGAAGCCTGCCGCGAAGTGGCCCGGCTGGTATTTGCTGCCGCCTTCAAGCCACCGGGCCGTGAGCTCGCCAGCCCCGGCCAGGGTGGTGGCCTGGCGCCACACGCCGCGGTCCTCCAGCAGGCGGCCGAAGCGGTCATGGACTGGCATTTCCTCTGGCTTCATCCTTTGGATGCTATCCGCCCTGACGCAGCCTGATCCAGTGGCACCGACACAGCACTTAACGTCAGGCTGCGCCGGCCTGGTTCGTAGGAAGTCCGGCAGCGCGCTCCGCTGCAGCCAGCGACAACGCCAATCCGGTTACTGCGGCCGGGTAGTCGCGGTGCGGCTGTGCGCGCAATTGTTCGGCCGTCCGCATGGCCTTGATCAGTGCCGACGTTTCCGGCAACCGGACATCGGTGAGGGCCGGGTAGTCGATGCTGCAGGCGGGGTCCAGCTCATACCTGCGCCAGCGGGCCATCAGTTCATCGTGCTGGACCCTGGCGGCCTGGTTGGCGGACACCTGCAGCCTCGAGTCCCGCCGGCCGGCCCGCCAGGCCAGCAAGCGGGGGCTGAGGCGGTAGGCGGCGACGGCGGCCCCAACACCGGCGGCACCGAGGATCAGGCCGGCCCACGGCCAGGCCAGGGTGGGAATGAGCAGTGCCGGAACGGCAACGGCGGCGCCCAGGAAGAGGTCCCAGAACAGCTGGTCGGAGCGCTCCGGACCGGTGCCTGCAGGGGCGAGGGACCGCCGCCGGACCAAATAGACAGTGCCCGCAACACTGACCACCAAAACCGCCCCGCAGAGGAGCAGGAGGAGTCCCTCGGAGAAGGCTTCCATCACGGCCGACATCCTGAACCTCCAGCGGTTACCGCCCGGGCCAAGGTTTCCCAGGCTTGTCTTCCCATTAAATTGGGTTCCGGCGCCGGGGTCAATGCCGCGTACCGTGGGGTCATGAGACTGAAAATGTGCAGCATCCATGTGCAGGACCCGGCGACGGCCCACACCTTTTACACGGACACCCTGGGTTTCGAAACCCTGATGGCCATGCCCGAATACAACCTGTTCATCGTCAAGGATCCCGGTGCCGGCGCAGGCGCCGCCGGGCTGCTGCTGGAACCCAGCGACAACCCGATCGGCGCCAATTACATGAACGCCCTGCACAACGCCGGCCTGCCGGCAATTGTCTTCGGCGTCCCCGACGTCCAGGCCGAGTACCAGCGGCTGCTGGCGGCCGGGGTGAGCTTCCGCGGCGAACCCACCGAGGATCCCTCAGGCATCAGCGCCGTGTTCGACGACGGGTGCGGCAACTACGTGCAGTTGCACCAGGACTGAGCGGCCCGGAGGCGCTACTCCGCCTGGGCGCGGGCCTTCTTCGCGTCCTTCTTGGCGGCGTCGTCCTTGACCCGCTGGGCGTCGGCGCGGACGGCAGCGTGCGTGGCGCGCTCGGTGACCAGCCAGGCCGGCGGAGCCTGCAGCAGCGCGGTGATTTCCGCCGTCGTGAGCGCTTCTTCAACGCCGCCGCGGGCCAGGCCGCTGATGGAGACGTTCAGTTTCTGGGCCACCACGGGGCGCGGGTGCGGGCCGGTGCGGCGGAGCTCGGCCAGCCACTCCGGCGGGTTGGCCTGGAGCTCGGCGAAATCCGCGCGGGAGATGGTTGAATCCTGGAACTCCTGGGGTGTTGCAGGCAGGTAGATGCCAAGTTTCTTGGCAACGGTGGCCGGCTTCATGGACTGGGAGTTTGCAGAGGTCATGCTTCAAGGGTATCCGGGCGGGCGGTACTGTGAAGACGTGCCCACCGAGAACACCCCCCAGACAGACGCAGTCCCCGCCGATTCCGCGGAACAGGACGCGTCAGCGGAAGCGCCGCGGGAACTCCGGATCGCGTACGTGCCGGGAGTCACGCCGGGCAAATGGATCCGCCGCTGGGAAGAACGGATGCCCGGCGTACCGTTGCAGGCGTTTATGACCGACGGCGGTCCCGGCGGCCAGGCGGTCCGGGACGGGTCCGCGGACCTGGCCTTTGTCCGGCTGCCGGTGGACCGCGAAGGGTTCAACGTCATTTCCCTGTACGAGGAGCTGCCGGTGGTGGTGGCGCCGAAGGGGCACGAAATTTCGGTGTTCGACGAAGTGGCGCTGGCGGACCTGGACGCGGAAACCTTCCTGGACGTTGCGGCATTGGGCGGTGCCGAAGCGGCCCTGCAGGTGGTGGCTTCCGGCGCCGGCCTGGTGATCCTGCCCATGTCCGTGGCCCGGCACTTTAACGTCAAGGACACCGTGGCCCGGCGGCTCACCGGCGCCCCTGAATCGGGAATTGCCCTGGTCTGGCCCATCGACGGCACGGATCCGGTCATCGAGGAGTTCATCGGCATCGTCCGCGGGCGGACGGCGCAAAGCTCCCGCCAGCCCTCCGCCCAGCCCGTCAAGGAAAAGAAGGAGCCCAAACCGGACCGGCGCGGCACAGGTGCCAAAAAGGCCCCCAAGGTGGCCCAGCGGTACGCGCCAAACCCGGATAAGGGCCGCGGCAAGGGCTCGCGGAAAAAGGGCAAGCGGTAGGTTCCGCTCATTCCGCCGCCGTGATGCGGTCCGCCGCGGCGAGGTTTGTGGCGCCGGCCCGGGGCAATGAGGGCCGTTCACTTGCATCATTGATGCTAAGCATGCTTATTGTGTAGGGGTAGCCATGCGTGACGGGTGACCCCCCGCGCTTCGCCACCTACAGGAAGGCGTGCCGATGACCAGCAACCTCGACCCGGATGCCCGGAGCAGTTACCGCCTGATCAGCCTGGCCGCCCGGATGGTGCAGCGACGCCAGGATGACGCGCTGGCTCCGTTGGGGCTGACCCGCGCCGCTGTCATCGCGCTTGAAGGACTGGCGGCCGGGCCGCTCAACCAGGAGCAGCTCGCGGATGCCATCCGCGTCCAGAGCCAGACCCTGGGCCGGGTCCTCAGCAGGCTGGAATCCACCGGGCACATTGTCCGGAACCGCCACGCCGCGGACCGGCGGCAGATGATTGTGGAGCTGACCGGGGCTGGCCGGGCCGCCCTGGAATCTGCACGGGAAGCGGAAATAAACGCGTATCCCAACGATCCGGACATCGGCTGGAAGGTCCTGCACGCCGAGCTGGCTAAATTTGTCCGCGCCCTGCCAGCCGGCAGGGACCGTGAAGTGGTCCCGTTTACCGTTCCGGGGAACCGGAAGGATCACCGGGCCGGCGCTGAACACCGCAACCCGCACCGGCCCGGCCGTGGCACCGGCGAGTGGGGGCCGGGCAGGCCGGGGGCCTGAGCGGGATTCCAGTTGCCCGAGCGCAGTTGCGGCCCTTCCGGGCTAGGCGCAGGCGTCCTGCAGCGCCTGGACGGACTCGGCCGGCACCCGGTCTCCGGCCTCCGCGATCCGGCCCAGCGGCGTCGTGATGTCCTCTGCCACTCCGGCAGACCGAGCAGCGGAAACCAGGCCGCCCAGCACTTCCCGGTCCTGGGCAGTGACCAGCCCGTCCTGGACCACGGCGCAGATCTGCCGGTTGACCTCCTCCGCGGCCGCCGAGGCCACCTGGGAAGCGGCATCACTGGCAGCGTTTCCCGCGGCCTCCTCGACGGCGCCGCAACCGGCCACCAGGAGCAGCAGCGGGGTGGCGAGCAGGGCGGCGGCATGTCGGTTCATGCCTTCAGTTTAGGCGGGGGCGCCGGGTTGCCGCTTCCTAGCGTCCGCTGGCTGCCGGCACGCCAAGGACGCTGTCCAACAGGGTGTTGCGGAATTTTCCGTCGGGATCATGTGCTGCAGCCAGCGACCGGAACTCGGCAAACTTCGGATACAGGTCCTCCCAGTCATGGCTTGACGGCGTGAAGAGCTTGCCCCAGTGCGGCCTGGCGCCGAACGGGCGCAGCGCGTCTTCCAGGTCCGGCAGCAACGCCTCCACCTCCTGCTGCAGCGGTTTCCACGTGAAGTGCAGGGCAACGCTCCGCTGGCGGTAAAACGGGCTGAGCCAGAAGTCATCGGCCGCACCCGTGCGGATCTCGGAGACGAACAGCAGCGGTGCCAGCCGGCCGGCCAGGCCGCGGACGGCCTGCAGGGCAGCGGGTGCAAGCTCCAGCGGAAGGATGAATTCGCTCTGCAGTTCCTCGCCGTTGCTGGGCGTAAATTCGTGGCGGAAATGCGGGAGCCGGTCGAGCCAGGGCCCCGGTACGTCCAGCTGTTCCGTGCAGTTCTCCGCGGACATGTCGGGGAGGGGGTGCCGGGAGCGGGTGGCGGCAGTGGCGCCGAAGAGATCCGGCAACGGCGGCTCGGCGGCGAGGGCCTTGAGCCATACCTGGTTGATGGTCCCACCTGCGTAGTCGGTGAACAGGCTGACGCTGTAAGCGCTCGAGACGATGGCGGGGAACTCCGCCAGGGCCCGGTCCCACGGCAGGTCCTCCAGGACGCGCTGGCGCATCTGGTACGCCGGCCGGACGGACAGTTCCAGGCCCGTCACGATCCCCAAGGCGCCCAGGCCCACAACGCTGGCCATGAATTGGTCGCCGTCCGCCCTGGCAAGCGTGACCTGCTCGCCGGAGGGCCGCACCAGGTCGATGGACTCCACGGCGCCTGCCAGTGACTGGTTGTCCACCCCGGAGCCGTGCGTGCCTGTCTGCACTGCACCCGCCACGGAAATGTGGGGCAGGGACGCAAGGTTGTGGATGGCCGCGCCTGACTCCGCGAGAGTCCGGCACAGGGCGCCGTAGCTGACTCCGCCGCTGACGTGGACCGTGCCGCGCGCCGAGTCGAGCTCAATGTGCTGGGGCAGGGCGTCCAGGAGCACATGCACGCCGTCGGTGTCACCCACGCGGTTGAAGGAGTGCCGGGAACCCAGGGCCTTGATTTTGCCGGCCCGTCCCACCATGGCCGCCAGTTCCGCCACCGATTCCGGCCGGAGCACGTCCGCCGAGCCGTATTCGAGGTTCCCTGCCCAATTCTTCATATTGCGTGGCTTCCCGTCCGGGGTTGAATTCGTTTCCTCCACTGTCAGCGCTAACAAATTTGCTGTCAAGGCTCGTCCAGGGTTGCAACCGCCCGTCAGGAAGCTGTTGATGATGTGGGGTGGTGCCTTGATTTACAACGTTATAGATTTGTCGGATGACACTTGCGCAGACGCCACCGATGGGCTGGAACAGCTGGGACTGCTTCGGCACGTCCGTCACCGAGGATGAGGTCCTGGCAAACGCGGCCTTTATGGCCGAACATCTTTTGCCGCACGGCTGGGACACCGTGGTGGTGGATATCCAGTGGTACGAACCGGCGGCCCGGGCGGGCGGCTACAACGACGGTGCCGTCCTGGAACTCGACGCCTACGGCCGGCAGCTTCCGGCCGTGAACAGGTTTCCTTCGTCCGCCGGCGGGCTGGGGTTCAAGCCGCTGGCGGACCGGATCCATGGCATGGGCCTCAAGTTTGGCCTGCACATTATGCGCGGCATCCCGCGGCAGGCCGTCCGGGACCGGCTCCCCGTTGAGGGAACGCAGGTCACGGCGGACCAGGTGGCCGACACGGGATCCTCTTGCGAATGGAACACCGACAACTTCGGCCTGGACCACGGCAAGCCGGGCGCCCAGGCCTACTACGACTCCCAACTGCGCCTTTTTGCCGCCTGGGGTGTGGACTTTGTTAAGGCCGACGACATGCTCGGCCCGTACTTTGCGGAGGAAATCGCCGCGTACCAGCTGGCCATCGGGCGCAGCGGCCGGGATATGGTGCTGAGCCTTTCACCGGGCAAGGCGCTGTCGTTGGCGCGGCTGGAGCACCTGCGGGCCAACGCCCAGATGTGGCGGGTTTCCGACGATTTGTGGGACATCTGGGACGACGTCGAAGCCCAGTTCGCCCGGCTGGCGCGGTGGGCGCCGCACCAGCAGCCCGGACATTGGGCGGATGCGGACATGCTGCCAGTAGGTAACATCGCGCTTCGCGCCGAGCGTGGCCAGGAACGGCTCAGCCGCCTGACGCGCGACGAACAGCGCACCATGCTCTCGCTCTGGTGCATTGCCCGCTCCCCGCTGATGCTGGGCTGCGACCTGCCGTCCTCGCCGCCGGAGACCCTGGAACTGCTGACCAACACGGACCTCCTGGCCGCCCTCAAGGACAGCCACAACAACCGTGAACTGCTGCGGGACGGGGACCTGGTGGTCTGGGCGGCGGACAGCACGACGGCGGACGGCGGCTTTGTGGCGCTGTTCAACACCGGGACCGGCGCCGCGTCACACATCATGCTGCTGGCTGACCTGGGGCTTTCAGTCCTCCCGGATGCCGGCACATGGCGGCTCCGGGAGGCCTGGAGCGGGCAGGAGGCAGTCGCTGCCGCCGTGGACGGGATGCCCGCACTCGCGGTGGACCTGCCGCCGCACGGGGTGCAGTTCTTCAGCTGCTTCCGCGGCTAGGACAACCCGTCCGCCAGGGTGCTGTCGGGTTCTGCACCATCAATCGGCTCGGCCCGGCTGCCGGACCCGCACTTCCGGGGTGTGGCCACCGCGCCGGTTGGTTTGATGGTGCAAAACCCGCCAGGCGGAAGCTCTAGCTGGTGCGGGGCGGCGGTACCCTCCGGCTGCCGGTGGCCTCGAACGCGGCCGCCAGGTTCAGCAGGGCGTTGTCGGTGTAGGCGCGGCCGGCGAACGTGAGGCCCACCGGCATGGCGACGTCTGCAGCGAGGCCCATGGGCACGGTGACTGTTGGAATGCCAAGGTGCCGTGGTACCAGGTTCCCGTTGGCCACCCACACGCCGTTGCGCCAGGCCTGGTCGGCTGAGTCCTGGTTTGTGTCGGCATCGGCCGGGCCCACATCCGCGACGGCGGGAAATACCACGGCGTCCAGGCCCAGGCCGTCCATCCACTCCTCCAGGTCAACGCGCCGGGTTTCCTCCAGTCCGGCCAGCCCGTCCGCGAGTTCCGGCATCCCGTCGAGGGTGGGAACCCCGTGGGCGCGGATCCAGGCAGGGTAGTCGCTGATATCGTCGTCGAACCCGTCGTAGCGGTCCGGGAGGGAGCCGTCCGGGGCGGGGAAGATCATGGCTCCGTCCACCTGCGCCAGCGTGTTGAGGCGCGGATCGGCGTTGGCCGCCAGGAAGTCGTGCCAGGCCCAGGCGGAAAGGTCCACGATTTCGCGGCGGAGGTAGGCGGCGGAGACCAGGCCCCGGGTGCCGAGCGTGGGGGCGCCGGGCCGGTCGCCCTCGTAGTTGGAGACCACCGGGAAGTCGACGTCCACAACCTCGGCCCCCGCGGCTTCCAGGCTTTTATGGGCAGCGCTCCACAGGTCGATGATCGACTGCCGGGTGTGGATGCGTTGGCCGGTGGGGCCGCCGATGCCCAGCGCAGGTGCAGTGCCGGCGTCGGGATCCGCGTTGATGTACATCCGCGGGATACCCAGCCGTTTGCCGGCCAGGATCCCTGCCGCCGCGGCAGGGTCGGCAACGGCCAGGTCAGGGTACGACGGCGGCCGGACGGCAGATGCCGCGGGGATGGGGATCCATGGCTGGACGCGCCAGAAATCGCCGCGGGTGTTCGCGTCGTCGGCCACCACAACGTCAAGGACCTCGAGGAGGTCGGCCATGGTCCGGGTGTGGGGGACCACCACGTCCATGGTGGGGACCAGGGGCCAGTTGCCGCGCACGGAGATCACTCCCCGGGAGGGGGTGTAGGCGCACAGGCCACTGTTCGACGCCGGCGCGCGGCCGGATGACCAGGTTTCCTCGGCCAGCCCGAACGCCGCAAAGCTGGCGGCCGTTGCTGTGCCGGAACCGTTTGACGAGCCGGAGGCGAAAGCGGCCGGGAGGTAGTCGGCGTTGTAGGGGGACTCGGCCCGGCCGTAGGCGCCGCGCTGCATACCGCCGTTGGCCATGGGCGGCATGTTGGTCAGGCCAATCAGGACGGCGCCCGCCGCCCGGAGCCGCTCGATGGTGAAGGCATCCTGTTGCGCCACGAGGTCCTTGAATGCCGGGGATCCGGCGGCCACGGTCAGGCCCCGAACCTTGTAGCTGTCCTTGGCGGTGTAGGGAATGCCGTCCAGTGGGCCCAACGTTTCCCCGGCTGCCCGGCGGGCATCCGACGCCCTGGCTTCCGCAACTGCTTCGGGGTTCAGCACCACCATGGCATTGAGGCGTATGCCTGAGGAGTCATATGTCTGAATTCGCTCAAGGTACTGCCGGACCAGGGCTTGGCTGGTAGTGGCGCCGGTCTCCAGGGCCTGCCGGAGCTCCCTGATTCCCGCTTCCACAACGGAGAACGCAGCTTCTTCGCCGTCCTTCCCGATGCTGGCCGGCGTCATGCCGATGGCTCCTGGGGTGCCGGCTGCTGCTGGGTGATGCAGTGGATGCCGCCGCCGAAAGCGAAGATGTCGCGCGCGTCCACCAGTTCCACTGCCCGTCCCGGGTAGGCGCGGGCCAGGATGCCGGCCGCGATGGAATCGTTGGCATCGTCGAACCCGCACAGGACCACTACTCCGTTCGCGACGTAGTGGTTGATGTACGACCAGTCCACAAAACCCTCGTCATCCGTGAGGACAGTGGGGGCGGGGACGTCAATGATGCGCAGCGGCCTGCCCTGGGCGTCCAGCTTCCCCGCAAGGGCGGCGCGGACTTCCTGGTACACGGCGTAATCAGGGTGGGAGGGATCCTGCTGCTGGTGCAGCAGTATGGTACCGGGGCCGGCGAAGGCAGCCACGATGTCCACGTGGCCGCGGGTGCCAAATTCGCCGTAGTCCCGGGTGAGGCCGCGGGGGAGCCAGATCGCCATTGTGGTGCCCAGGGCCGCGTGGATTTCCGCCTCCACGGATTCCCGGGTGGCGCCAGGGTTCCGGTGCGGGTCCAGTTGGACGGTCTCGGTCAGCAGGACGGTCCCGGCGCCGTCCACGTGGAATCCGCCGCCCTCGTTGACCAGGGTGCTGCTGCGCACGGACGTGTCCGCGAAGCCGGCCACTGACCGGGCCACATCCTGGTCGTTGTCCCATGCTGCCCAGTGCTGGGCGCCCCAGCCGTTGAAAGTCCAGTCCACCGCGGCCAGGGAGCCGTCACCTTGGTGCACGAAACTGGGACCGCTGTCGCGGAGCCAGGCGTCATCCAGCTGGATTTCAACGACGTTGATGTCCGCGCCCAGCCATTCCCTCGCGGCCGTGGCGTCCCGCGGGTGTGCCACCACCGTGACCGGCTCATAGCGGGCGATGGTGTGGGCGACCGCGGTCCAGGCGGCCCTGGCTCGGTCCAGCGTGGCACTTCCGGCGGGTCCAAAAGTGTCGTTGGGGGGTGGGAATGCCATCCAGGTCCGTTGGTGGCGGGCCCACTCTGCGGGCATGAGGGTGGCTGGCTGAGCCGCGGCCGAAGGGGCGGATGGGAGGGTTGCAGTTTTCATGGCTTGGCGCAGGTCTTTCTGTGGTGGCCGTCAATAAATGAATGACATTCATTTATTATGGGGACGTCGACGTGCCCACGCAAGGGTTTAGCCAGAAGCACTTCGGGAACCTGCATCCGTCAGCCGCGGATCAATCTAGCCGGCGCTGCCGTCCACAGACGCCAGAATTGCCTGCGCCAGTTCCCTCGGCCGGGTGAACTGCGGCCAGTGCCCGGTGGGCAGGTCGACATATTCCACCTCGCGCACAAGGGCCAGCTCCGCAACGAACGGATGCCCCGCCGCCATCCATTCGCGGAGCACCGCCGACGGGAACTCGCAGGCAATGACGGTCACGGGAACCTCGTAGCGCCGGTCATCGTGCAGGCGCTGCCGGCCAAATGCCACCCCTTTTGGCTGGGGGATGGCGCGCTCCCGGAAGCTGGCGCGGATCCGGTCATCGAGATCCACCAAATCCGCGTCCTCGAAAGCGTCCCAGGGCGGAAGGGGAACGTCCGGACCTTCGGATGGCAGTTCGTCATTGATCACGCCGCCCTCGCCGAGGGGCCCGCTGTCCACATAGATGGCCCGCGCCACCAGGTCCGGCCGGGCATCGACTGCCCCGTGGATGACAGCACCACCGCCGGAGTGGCCCACCAGCACCACCGGCCCGGACAAGGCGTCGATTGTTTCGACGACTGCATCCACGTGGTGGTGCAGTTCAATGCCCTCCCGATTGGCGGTGGGTGATTCCAGGCCGGGCAGAGTGAGGGGGTGTGGACGGTGGCCGGCGGCCTCCAGGGCCGGTGTCACCTCGTCCCACGAGGAAGCGTCCAACCAGAATCCGGGAACCAGAATGATGTCCATGACCGAACCCTACTCCAGGCCGTTGACCAACTGGACGGACACAAGGCGTCCCGTGCGGAAGCCCGGGACGGCCGTAACGGTGAAGACGAGCCCGTCCCCGTTGCGTGCCACGCCGGTGATGTCGAAGTCGCTGGCCGGCGGGCCGCCGTCGTCGGGCCCTTGGGCCGGACCGGTCAGGAGCGCCCCGTTCAGCCGCAGGATGTGGTGGTGCGCGTCGCCGGGCAGGAAGCGGACCCGCAGGATTGTGGCCCGGTTCGCCGGATCGGTGAGGACATAGGAGAACCAGCCGCCGGCGTCCCGCCAATGGAGCCCTCCGGCGCCCCCGGCCACGGTGTCTTTCCCCGCGAATTTGTGGTCCGCCTCGGGCTGCTGCTCTCCGGCTGCAACGGCATCCACCACCCGGGCTGCCCCGGCGGCGGCCCGATCCAGGGCCTGCAGGCTGGTCCGCAGCTCTGCCGGTTCACCCGTAGGCCAGTACACGGTATAGCGGCAGTCGTGGATCCGGTGGAAGGGCTCCAGGATGACCGTGGCAGGCTGTCCTGCCGGATCGATGACGTCCAGCTCGGCCGCGAAGGATGGGGTGCGGCGCCGGGAGAGGGCCTCCGGATCCGGTACCACGGGCGTTCCGGCCAGTGGCTTCAACGTTCCCGCGGCGACATGTCCCATGCGCTGGTCAGCGGCCTCGAATCCGGGGACGCCATCAGTGCCGCCCCGGGCTGCCAGGACCATCGGGCCGTACCGGAAGGAAACCCAGGGGGACCCGTCCGGCAGCGCCTCCGCCTGGAATCCCGCGGTCAGCCGGATCCTGACCGTAGAGGTGCCGGCCCAGCGGCGGACAAGGCGGACGTCCCCGGCCTCGGCCGGAGGGGTGGCCTGGGTACTTCCCTGCCCGCCGCCGTCGACCGTCATTGCCGTGGCCCAGCCCGGCCTGCGCAGCCGGACGGTGGCGTCCACCGGAGCAGCAGCGGTGATGGTCAGCGTGACCAGGCCGGAACCCGGAAAGTCGGTTTCGAGCCGGACCGTAAGTCCGCGCTCTGTCCAATCCAGCGTGGATGGGATGTAGAGGTTGACCAGGAGGTCGGTGTCTGTGTGGCTGTAGATCAGCTCGCCGTAGCGGGCATGGTTCTCCAACCCGGACCCCACACAGCACCACATCGACTCCTGCGCTTTCGAATATACGCGGTAGTGCCCGGGGCGCATGGGTGTGAAGTACACCAGGCCGCCGCTGGCAGGATGCTGCGAGGACAGGATGTGGTTGTACGTGGCGCGTTCATAGAAGTCGATGGCGGCCGGGTCGCCGGAGGCCTCGAACCGCAGCTGCGCCAGCTTCAGCATGTTGTAGGTGTTGCACGTCTCCGGTCCCTGCGGGTCCTGGACCATCGATGAGAAGTCGGCTGCCGGGTGGAAATGCTCGCGGACACTGTTCCCGCCCACGGAGACCGAACGCTTGGACACCACTGAATCCCAGAAGGTGTCCACGGCCCGGGGATACGCCGGATCGCCGGTGCCGGCGGCCAGCCGCGCGTACCCCACCACCTTGGGGATCTGGGTATTGGCGTGCAGCCCGTCCAGTCGGTCCTGGTACGCCGCCAGGGGATCCAGGATGCTGCGGTGCGCGAACCGGTGCGCCTCCGCCAGGTACCGGTCATCACCCGTGAAGCCCCACAGCAAAGCGAATGCGTCGTTCATTCCGCCGAACTCGGTCCGCAGGAGCCGTTCGAAGGCAGGCTGGTCCAGCCGGGCGGAAACGCCCAGCCACCAGTCCGCCAGGGCGGTGGCCGCCTTCAGTGCGTCCGTGAGACCGGCAAACTGATGGGCATCCAGCAGCCCGGCCAGGGTCTTGTGCAGGTTGTACAGCGGAACCCATCTGCCGTTGAGGGTGAACAGGTCCGCATCGACCTCACCACGGGACAGCTGGTTCCCCAGGTCCCGGCCGCCCGGAACGCCACCCACATAACAGTCCGTTGCCGCGTCCTGGCACCGGACCAGGACCCCGACCACGTATCTGGCATTGGCCAGCAGCTCCGGGTTGCCGGTGGCGGCGAACAGCTTGGCGCAGGCGGAGAGGTAGTGGCCACCGATGTGGCCGCCCATGCCCTCCGACTCCCAGCTGCCGTAAGGGTGGGCCGGGCTTTCCAGGCCTGCCGCCAGGAGATACGGGGCGCAGAGCCGGTCCGCGTCGAGCGACAGGACGTATCTGACAGAGGTCTCCTGGGCCGCTTTGAAGTCGCTGTCGAGGAGGCGGACCCGGTGCAGGGGAAAGGAGCCCGGACCGGTGCGTGTGGGCGGGCTGGTCCTGGTGCTGTGTTCCGGCCTGGTGGGCACAACAATCCTTCCGTGACGAACGCCCTGCCCGGCGGTCATGTGATTGGTTTCAAACCCAAATTTATAACGTTGTAATTGGTTGTCAACAGTGGTGGGGTTTGCGGACAGGTTCCGCTTGCTGATGCCTGCCCGCTCGGACTTGGCCGGATACGGGTAGGTGGTCATGCCAATTTCCCTAGTAACCGGGTACCAATTGGAGGAGGCAGGGAGCATTTCGCCGCCCTGCCTCCTTCGCGGTGGCCTTGTTCTGCGCCCGACGTTCGGGTTGCTGTTGCGAAGGCATGCAGAATCAGGTCCCCGCATACCGGAACTGGATCCGGTGGTCGATGAAGCTGTTGGCCGCGCTGCCGCTAGGAGCGGTGGCTGGTCAGCGGATGCTGAAGGGCTGTTTCCCGGAGAAGCTGCAGGCGCAGTGCGCGCGCCGTTTCCATGTGTTGCCGGGCAATTTTCCCGGCAGTATCTCTGTCCTGCTGTTCGATCGCGTGGATCAGTGCCTCGTGCTCGTTCAGGGATTCGGCCCAGCGGTTTTCCGTTGAGAGGGTGGACCTTGGGGCGTGGATGAGGTGTGTTGACAAGCGGTCCAACAGGTCCCGGAGCACTGCGTTGTGGGCACAGTTCCATACGGCCGCGTGGAACTCAAGATTGGTGGTGATTCTGGTTTGGTCATCCGGGTCTTGGAGTTGCCTGTCACGCTGCAGCAGAGCTTCGAGCCGCATGAGGTCCGTAAATTGCCGTGATGTGGCTGCTTGGCGGGCAGCTTCTTCTTCAAGGAGGATTCGCATGTCATAGATCTGGATGACCTGTTGGGGGTCTACCTGTGGAACCTGCAGGCCCCTGGCAACCCGCTCGAGGAGGCGCTCGTGTTGGAGGCGGGACAGCGCCTCCCGGACCGGTGTCCGGGAGACGCCGAAGCGCTCAGCAAGTGACGTTTCGCGGATAGCTGTGCCGGGCTGATGAACTCCGGACAGGATTTCGCCACGCAGGGTCAGAAAGATGGTTTCGCCATCCACGCGTGAGGCTGATGCTGTATCCGTCACTTGGCTTGTCCTTGAAAATGGTGCTGAGCAATATCCGTACGCCGCTGGCGCGGCGGGTTCGAAGCAAACTTTACGCCAGGGTTCCAGCCCGTCGTCCGAAGACGCAGCCGGCAGCAAGCCCGCTGCCTCCCGGGTAGTTGGCACTGAACAGGCCCCCCAGCATTTCGCCCGCTACGTAAAGGCCTTCCACATGCTTTCCTTCTCCGTCCAGAACCCGGCCATGGGTATCGGACTTGATGCCGCCGAATGTGAACGTGATTCCGCAGGTGACACCGTAAGCGTAGAACGGCCCGGCCTCGATCGGCGCTGCCCAGTTGCTCTTCACCGGGTGCGTGGCAGCGGCGCGGCCGTCTTTGATGTTGGGGTCGAACGTGATGGTGCGGTCGATTGAGTTATTGAAGTCACTGACAGTCTTCGAGAGCTGTTCCGGGTCGATGCCGATCTTGGCAGCCAACTCTTCGAGGGTGTCGGCCACCTTCACGGAGATACCGGGCATGTCGTACTCTTCGGTGCGCAGCATCGGGCGGAGGGAGGCGTCGAAGATCTGGTAAGCCACCGAGCCGGGCTGCTTCAGGATTTCCTTGCCGTACTTGGCGTAGGTGTAATTCCGGAAGTCTGCGCCCTCGTCCAGGAAGCGCTTGCCTTCGGTGTTGACGATGATGCCCAGGGGGTAGCTCTGGCGGGTCAGCCGGTTGGTAAGTTCCCGGTTGCTCTCATTCGTGGCGGTAAAGGCATCCCACTGAACACTGTGGCACGTGCTCCAGTCGCCGCCCTTGGCTGCGCCGATCTCCAGGGCCGCTGCGATCATGTCTCCTGTGTTGTACGGGGTGCCGCGGACCTTGGCGTTTTCCCAGCCTTCGCCGAGGTGTTCGCGCCGCCACTGGGGATCGGACTCGAATCCGCCTGCGGTGAGGATCACCGATTCAGCCGTCAGGCTCAGCTCACCGTCAGCAGTGTCAACTACCACGCCGGTGACGCGCCCGTTCTCGACGATGAGACTTTTCGCAGCGTGACCATAGCGGACATCGATGCCCAGCTCGCCAGCTACCCGGGTGTGGTCTGCAATGAGACCCTCACCACCACCAACGTTGCCCACGTGCAGGCCGCCCCAGAACAAGAAGGAGCCATCCGGGCGCTCGTAAGCCTGGCGCTCATACATAAGGCGGTACTTCAAACCCAGGCTGTTGAGCCAGCGCAGTGTTGGCTGGGATTCCTCGACCAACACCTTTGTCAGGTCCGGATCATTACGTCCCTCGGTGACCTTGGCGAGGTCAGCGGCGTACTCTTCCGCCGAGTACGGGGGCACTTCGGTCCGGCTGTGCCGCTCATCCGGTTCCACCCAGTCCCGCACGTCAGCGAGGCCGCCATGGGCAATCCGGGTAGCGCCGGCGGTGTAGAAGCTGTTGCCTCCTGCCATGTCCTCGTTGCCCTTTTCGAGCAGAACGACTTTCCGCCCGCGCACTGCAGCTGCATGCGCTGCGGTGAATCCTGCGTTTCCGCCACCCACCACAACCACATCAGCGCTCAAGGTCCTGGCTTCATTACCAATAGACATCCGTAAGTCCTTTCACTGGGTCAATGAATCCAACTGTATACAGTCGTATGCAATGCTGCAATAGGGCGGTTTTGATATGCGCGGGACTTGCCAGTGACTGCCATCACATGTATAACTGTATTTCATTGTGTACAACGGTATGCCAACGCATACTGGACTGATGGATCATGGCTCGCACGGCTGGGCCATGGTCCGGCAAGAGTACTTTTCGCACCGCCCAAACAATGTCGTTACGGAACGAGAACTATGAAAAATCCCCTACTCAAAGCAGTGTTCGGCCTGGTGGTCGCCGTGGTGGCCGTGCTTGCGTTCATCAATGCCGGCACGGCAGGCGGAACCAGCACCGCGAGGAACAAGCTCACACTCATCGCCCCGGCAGCACCCGGTGGCGGCTGGGACGGGTTTGCCCGTGAAGGGCAGCAAGCCCTCAAGAGCGGCGGCGTGGTCAACAATCCGCAGGTCGTCAACGTACCCGGGGCCGGCGGCACCATCGGCCTGAGCCAGTTCGTGCAGACCCCGGGACGTGAAGACGCCCTGCTGGTCACTGGCGGTGTGATGGTGGGGGCCATCGAGCTCGGCGACAATCCGGAGTCCATGGCCGATGTGGTCCCTATTGCCCGAATGGCTGACGACTACGCCGCCCTGGTGGTACCTGCCGACTCCGAGTTCCAGACGCTGAACGATTTCCTGGCAGCGTGGAAGAAGAATCCGGGCGGTACCTCAATCGGCGGCGGCTCCCTTGGTTCAATTGACCATCTCCTCAGCGCCCAAGTGGCAAAGACTGTGGGCATCGACCCCAGGGACGTCAACTACATCGCGTACTCCGGAGGCGGGGAAGCGCTGACCTCGCTTCTGTCCCACACCACCGCTGCAGGCATGTCCGGTTACAACGAAGTGAGCGACCAAATCGAAGCCGGCACCCTGCGTGCCCTGGCTATCTCCTCGGAAGAACGGCTGGAAGGCGTGAACGTGCCCACCTTCAAGGAACAGGGTGTGGACGCGGCCATGTCCAACTGGCGCGGATACGTGGCCGCACCGGGAACCACGGAGGAAGCGAAAGCGGAATTCATCAAGATTGTCACCGAGATGCAAAAAACCGAGCACTGGCAGGAAGCGCTGAAGCGCAACAGCTGGACGGATACCTTCTCAACAGGCGAAGAATTCGAGCAGTTCATTACCAACGAAGTTGCAACGGCCCAAGAAATCGTAAAGGACCTCGGCCTATGAGCATCACCCAGCATCAATCCGAAGCAGGATCCTCCATGGAGCCGGGCGGCCAGCAAAAGCGCAGCTTCGGTACAGGCCGCAGTGAATTCGCCGTCGTAGCTCTGCTCTACGCGGTGGCCATCCTCCTGACCATCGGCACGGTCACCATGAACGTGCAGGGCAAGTCCGCCCCGGGTCCACAGTTCTTCCCCATTCTGGTGAGCATCGTCTTGTACGTTTCGGCCACACTGCTGGCCATTCATATCATCCGCACCCCGAACGTCCCGGACAACACCGTCCACCCCGGGCACGGCCAGTTCTCCGCTGACATGCTGCGCGATCTCGGCCACCTGGGGAAAGAGGAAACAGCGTATGGCGATACGCCAGCCTCAGCCGCCACCAAAATGTGGAAGACCTACTCCGATTGGCGTACCGTCGGCATGCTGTTAGCCGGCGTCGTCGGCTTCGTCGCACTGCTGGAATTCCTGGGCTGGATCATCAGCGCGGCAGCGCTGTTCTGGCTCGTAGCCCGCGCCCTGGGCAGCCGCCGCAGCATCTTCGACGTCGGCGTGGGCCTGCTCTTTTCATCAACCATCCAACTGGCCTTCGGCGCCGCGCTGGGGCTCAGCCTGCCCTCCGGCTTCATAGGAGGGATCCTCTAATGGAACAACTCGAACTTCTCATGGGCGGCTTCGCCCACGCCCTGACACCCATGAACCTCCTCTGGGTGCTGATCGGCGCCCTCCTGGGCACCGCCGTCGGCGTCGTCCCGGGACTGGGCTCCGCCATGGCAGTGGCGCTGCTGCTGCCCGTCACCTTTTCGCTGGAACCAACGGCCGCCTTCATCATGTTCGCCGGCATCTACTTTGGCGGTCTCTTCGGCGACTCCACATCCGGGATCCTCCTCAACACCCCTGGCCACTCCTCCGCCATCGCATCCACCTTCGAGGGACACCGCATGGCCAAAAGCGGCCAAGCCGCCAAAGCCTTGGCAACCTGCGCGATCGGGGCGTTCATCGGCGGACTGATCGCCACCACACTCGTGGTGTTCTTCGCACCAACCCTGGTCAAGATGGCCACGGTCTTCGGCCCGGCCGAATACTTCGCCCTGGCAGTATTCGCCTTCCTGGCCATCTCTGCCGTCGTCGCCGAATCCGTGATCCGTGGAATCGCTGCCCTTGGCATCGGTCTTGCCCTGGCCCTCGTCGGAATTGACGGCCCCAGCGGTACTGCCCGGTTCACCCTCGGCATGCCCCAGCTCTTCGATGGAATCTCCATCATCGTCATCACCGTGGGGCTCCTGGCCCTGGGCGAGGTCTTCCACATAGCCTCCCGCATCCACCGCGACCCCGCCGTCACACAGATACAAAGCAAAGGCCGCGCCCGGCTGGGAATGGCAGATTTCCGGAAGGCCCTGCCCGCATGGCTGCGTGGCACCGCTTTCGGCGTCCCGTTCGGACTGATCCCCGCAGGCGGCGCAGAAGTCCCCACCTTCCTGGCCTACGGCACCGAAAAGCAACTCGCCAAACGCAGGAACGATCCCGAGTTCGGCACCACCGGCTCCATCCGCGGCCTCGCTGCACCGGAAGCTGCCGCCAACGCCACCGCCGGAACGGCCATGGGTGCACTTCTCGCACTCGGACTGCCTGTATCAGCCACGGCCGCCATCATGCTTGCCGCCTTCCAGCAGTACGGCATGCAGCCCGGCCCCCTGCTGTTTGAACGCAGCGGCGATCTGGTCTGGACCTTGCTGGCATCACTGTTCGTCGGTCTGGTGATCCTGGTGATGATCAACATCCCGTTCGCCTCCGTGTGGGCCAAGCTACTGAGCATCCCCAAGCACTACCTCTACGCCGGCATCACGGTCTTCTCCATGCTCGGCGTCTATGCAGTGAGCTCGGCAGTGCTTGACCTGTGGCTGCTGATCGCCATCGGGCTCGTCGGATTCCTGATGCGCCGCTACAACATCCCACTGGCACCCGTCCTGATCGCGGTGATCCTCGGCCCCATGGCCGAGACTGAGCTGCGCCGCGCCCTGGCGGTTTCCGAGGGCAACCTGGGAATCCTGGTGGACAGCCCCATCACTATCACCCTCTACACGGTCCTGGCAGCCGCCCTGGTCCTCAGCGCGGTCCAGCACCTCCGCCACCGCGCCGGCCGCAAAGCATAAATTCCCAGCAATCGAGTGAGCGCCCCTGCGCCTCCATCGCCTGCGAAAGGCATTGGAAACGCAGGGGCCTTCTTGATTACGCGTTGCGCCTCACCGCCGCCCGCGCCGGTTCTTCCCGCCGGACCGTTCCTGCTTCTCCGCCAGCCCGCGTTCGGCCGAACGCTGCGAGGTCCCGGCGGAAACCACCTTCTGGTGCCATTCCCGGTAATAGGCGCGTTGCGCCGCCACATCACTGCGGCGGGCCAGGGCCGCCAGCTCGCGCTGCATCTTCCCGTAGCTGAGCCAGCGGCGTTCGGCCAGGCTGCCGTCGGCAAGGGCGGCCTGCACAGCGCAGCCAGGCTCGGTCCGGTGGGCGCAGTCCGCAAACCGGCAGCTCCCGGCCAGCTCCGCCACGTCCCCGAACATTTCCCCTAATCCGTCGGCAGCATCAAAAAGGCCGAAACCACGCACTCCGGGGGTGTCCATCAGGACAGCCCCATTGGGCAAGGGAATCAGCTCCCGGGCCGTGGTGGTGTGCTTGCCCTTGAAATCGCCGGCCCGCACGTCCCCGGTGTGCTGCACCTCGCTGCCTGCCAGGGCATTGATGAGGGTGGACTTTCCGGCGCCGGAAGGCCCCAGGAACACGATGGTGCGGCCCCCGGGCAGGTGGGACAGCAAGGCGTCGATGCCGTCGCCATTTTCAGCGGAGGTGGTGACCACGTCCACGCCGGCGGCCTGCAGGATGACCTTCCCGACGACGTCGTCCGCCACGTCGGCAAGGTCCGCTTTGGTGATGATCACCAGGGGAGTGGCCCCCGAATCCCAGGCGGCCACCAGGGTCCGTTCCAGGCGGTTATGGGTCAGCGGACGGTCCACCGGCACCACCACGCCCACCACGTCCATGTTGGCGGCGAGGACCTGGGCCTCGGAGGAATCCTCGAAGGCGCGTTTTCGGCTGAGCTCTGTCAGGCGCGGCAGGATGCCGAGGATCTGGTGCGGACCGGCCCGGTTGGGCCCGGTCCACACCCAGTCCCCGGTGACGGCGGTTTCCCCGGTCAGCGGGTAGGGCAGATGGGCGGTGCCCTCCTCAGACGCCACTAAGAGGAGTGTTCGGTCCACCCGGACCACCCGGCCGCGGCCGGTGGCACCCGGCAGCGGGTTGTTCTCGAAGTGGGCTGCGGCCCGGGGGCCGTAGCCGTAGTTGATGGGGCCGCCGGAAGTTGCGGCGGTGCTGGGCAAAGGGTTGTTCACGGTGGTTACCTTCGGAAAAGGTCCCCTGCCACTGTCCGGCGTGGATGCCGCTGCGGGCGCCGCTCAGGCGGCGCAGGTGCGGGAGGGGAGGGAATGGTGGTTGATGGCGGGGCGCGCACGGCGCGCAACAACTGCAGTCATCAAAACCACCTCCCATCCTCCGGGGCCTGTTCGAGGCCCGTTCCTTCGTGTGCCCGCGCGGTGGCGGACGCTTTTCACTCTAGCGCCGCCCGCCGTCGTCGGCCAGCCCCTGCGGCGAGAAAGTTGAGTGCACAAACGGGTGGCGCGGTTGGCGCCGCACCACCCATTTGCGCAGGTCAGGCGCTGGTGGCATCCTGTACTTCGCCCACCAGCTCCTCGATGATGTCCTCGAGGAACAGCACGCCGGTGGTCCGGCCCTGCGCGTCGAAGACGCGGGCCACGTGCGCGCCCGTGCGCCGCATGGCGGCCAGCGCGTCCTCCAGTTCCGCCCCTGCGAACGCCGACGCCAGGCGCCGGATCCGCTTGGCCGGCACCGGCGCGTCGAACGTGCCGGGCGCCACCAGGTCCATGACGTCCTTGAGGTGCAGGTACCCGGCGGGTTCCTCGGCGCCGTCCGTGAGGATGTAGCGCGAGAAGCCGTGCCGGCCCACCGCCTGCTGGATGTCGAAGGGCGTGGCGGACTGCGGCAGGAGCACCATGTCCGCCAGCGGCACCTGGACGTCCGCCACGGTTTTGGCCGTGAACTCGAAGGCGTTGGTCAGGGCGCCCGTGGTGTCCTTCAACATGCCGTCCCGGGTGGACTGGGCCACGATGTTTGCCACCTCATCAAGGGTGTAGGCGCTGGTGGCCTCGTCCTTGGGCTCCACTTTGAACAGCCGCAGGATGGAGTTGGCAATGCCGTTAAGGGTCCAGATTACCGGTTTGAAGATCCGGGCCACCAGCACCAGCGGCGGCGCCAGGATCAGGGCCGCACGGGTGGGGACCGAGAACGAGATGTTTTTCGGCACCATCTCGCCCAGCACCACGTGCAGGAACGTGACCAGGAGCAGCGCTGCGATGAACGCGATGACGCCGATCGCTTCGCCGGAGAGTGTGGTCAGGCCCAGCGGGATCTCCAGCAGGTGGTGGATGGCAGGTTCGGAAACGTTGAGGATCACCAGGGAACAGACCGTGATGCCGAGTTGGCTCGTGGCCAGCATCAGGGTGGCGTGTTCCATGGCCCACAGCGTGGTTTTGGCGGCCTTGCTGCCGGCCTCGGCCTTGGGCTCGATCTGGGAGCGGCGCGCCGAAATGACGGCGAACTCGGCGCCCACAAAAAAGCCATTCACCACCAGGAGGACAACAAGCCAGATGATGCCGGGAAGGTACTCACTCATGGGTCAGCTCCTGCGTGATGTCGTCGATGATTCTGTCGTGGGCGCTGCCGGCCGCTCTTGCGCCGGCCGGGGTGAACCGGAGCCGTTCCACGTGCGTGCCCACTACCCGCTCCACCCGCAGCGTGCCGGCGTCGAGCTCCACTTCATCACCGAGCTCGGGGATGCGGTCCAGCCGGTCCGTGACGAAACCGGCCACAGTGTCGTACTCCCCGCCGTCCGGGACTTCAACCCCGGTCCGGTCCAGGAGCTCGTCGGGGCGCAGCGCCGCATCAAAGGTCAGCGAGCGGCCGGTGCGGACCACACCCACCCGGGCACGGTCGTGTTCATCTTCCAGCTCGCCCACAATCTCTTCCACCAGGTCCTCCAGGGTGACGATCCCGGCGGTGCCGCCGTGTTCGTCCGACACGATGGCCACCTGCAGGCCCTGGCGCCGCAGCAGGCCCAGGAGTGTGTCCACGCCCATGGATTCGGGGACGCGGATGGGATCGATCATGAGTTGTTCAGCCCGGACGGCGGGCCGTTCGGCCAGCGCCACGGCGAAGGCCTGCTTGACGTGCAGCACCCCCACCACGTCGTCCCGGTCCCTGCCGATCACGGGGAAACGCGAGAATCCAGTGGCAGTGGCCAGGGCGACGATGTCCTCCGCCGAGTCCTGGATTCCGACGGCGGTCATCCGCACACGCGGGGTCATCACGTCCGCCGCGCTGTGCTCGGAGAACCGCAGTGTCCGGTGCAGGAGGGTTGCATGGTCCTGGTCCAGGACGCCCTCGACGGCGGAGCGGCGCACCAGGGAACTGAGCTCCTCGGCGCTGCGGGCGCCGGAGAGTTCCTCCTTGGGTTCGATGCCGAAGCTGCGGATGATGTTGTTCGCCGTGTTGTTGAACAGCAGGATCACCGGCTTGAACACGGTGGTGAACAGGGTCTGGAACGGCACCACCACCTTGGCGGTGGCCAGGGGCAGCGCAAGGGCGAAGTTCTTGGGGACCAGTTCGCCGATCACCATGGAGAAGATGGTGGCCAGGAAGATGCCGGCCACGGAGCCGACGGCCGGCACAATGGCCTCGGGTACGCCTGCCGACGTCAGGGGAGCGCTAAGCATCCGGCTGATGGCCGGTTCGAACGTGTAGCCCGTCAGCAGCGTGGTGAGCGTGATGCCCAGTTGCGCGCCGGACAGGTGCGTTGAGGTGATCCGGAGGGCTTTGATGGTGGGGCCCAGGCGTTTCTCGCCGCGGGTCTGCCGGGATTCGAGGTCGTGCCGGTCAAGGTTGACCAGCGCGAATTCCGAGGCAACGAAGAATCCGGTGCCGACAGTCAGGACGAGGCCGATGCCGAGCATGATCCATTCATACATTTCGGCGCCCCTCTCCCGTGGTGGCCGGTAATCCGGTCAGATGGCAGAGGGGCCAGGGCATGTGTGAAGGAGGGTCGTCCATGCTGCTTTCAACGCCGGGTCCGGCGGAATGGTTCCCCGGCAGGCACAGCCTGCCGGACCAGCGTGCCGGAGCAGGCGCTGCTGCTCCCGGGAAGCCTAACCGGCATCCTTGCCGCCGAAGATGTTGCACCCGACCAGCTTTCCTTTGCAGACGTGCTTGTGGGGGAGAAGATTCCCGACGTCGCGGTGACGGGTATATGGCCGTCCCTCAGCGTCATTCCAGGAAATCAGAACACCAACAAGGCCACGAAAGCACTGCACAGCGAGCACGGCCGCGAATACCGGCTACGGGAAGCCGTAGAAAAAATCCGGGCAGACTACGACCTGATTCTCTTCGACTGCGCTCCTAGCCTTGACCTACATACCGTTAACGCCCTTACCGCAGCTGATCGCGCCGTTGTGATGACTCAACCAGGGAAGTTTTCCCTCGACGGACTGGGCCAGCTTCAGCAGAGCTTTGAAAGCGTGCAGCGGTACTACAACCCACTATTGACGGTCGCCGGCATTGTGGTGAACGGGGTTCGCAATACGGTGGGGCACCGAAGCTGGGTCCAGGACCTTGAAGACAACACGCCCTGGCCGGTCATCGGGCCGCACGTTCCCATGCGCAGTCTGATCCAGGATGCACAAGAGGCCGCCTACGGACTCCACCAGTGGACCGTGGAAGCAAAGCTGGCCCGGGAGACGTACGCGATGTACGCCCGGCACTACGCAGCCCTGGAAAAACTGGATCTGCAGAAGCATCTTGAATCCCTCTTCCCAAAACACGATTTCAGCGAAATGAAAGGGCTCTAGTCCCATGGCAACCCGACCCACGCCAAAAAAGAGCAGCTTCGGCGGCACTCATTCGATCGAGCACGCCCAGGACGTTCCTTCGACTCCTCTCGTCGCTGCGCAGCCGAACGGAAGCGTCGTTGCCGTCACTGAACCCACGGCCAGCGCTGAGCCCTTGGCGCCAGCTAAGACTAGGCGCAAGCCAGGGCCGGTGCCCGGCGGAAGGGTCAAGAAGAAAGCCGCAGTGTGGGCGGATGAAGAGGTTATCGAAAGAATCCGCGGAGCATGGTTCCACACGCCCACGACCTCAGCAGAGAGGGAAGCGTCGTTCTCCGACTTTCTACTTCAAGCGGCCCTGGTCCGCACCGCTGAACGAGAACAGAAGTACAACCAGGGCAAGGAATTCCCGCCGGCGCCAGCCGGATCCATTGGCGTGGGTCGTAAAAGCTAGGAAAATTATGGACTCGTGTATCCAATAAATCTATTGTATCTATTAGCCTTTACAGGGTGCTGGTTGGCTTTCATCTCGATGCGAGGGCAGTCGTTTGTGTATTGTGCCGGCTCGCGCCGGTTGTTGGTTACGGTGCTTCCCCTAGTGGAGCCATATCAGTCAGGCCTCCAGATCCCGTACGCGTCCACGTGACACCGTTCGGATCCGTAAAAGTAACCGATACTCGGTCCTGCAACCATTTTGTTGCGTCTACCTCCTCACCGAACTCCGCCGGCCAATAATCGGTTTCCATCGTCCACCTCATTGGACGCGCAGGAGTTAGAGTTTCAAGGTTTCGGTCCGAAGGATGTATCTCCTTGAAAAAGGAACCAAGACTAGGGGTGCTAAGATTCACGTTCTTGAGGTTAGCCCCTTGTGGAGCTCGAACTTCACAACGTATCTGTAGCTTCTGTTTATAGACGTAGTTGTTGCGTGGGTCTCCGCGCTGAGTGGTTATGACAAGGCTTGTGCCCTTCGCGCATCTCCATTTCGTCTCCTGCGCGGCCGCTGCTTCTTGCTCCACAATTTCTTGCTCGGCAGCCGCATCCTTGTCAACATCTTTTTGATGCTGTTCTTTCTGAATCCTCAACGACGATGTTTGAAGTCTCAGAGCGAAAAATGCCCCAACGAAGCCGAATAGAGTAACGACTCCTGTAAACCAGTCGGCGGCACTACCCCAGTCCCAGGGGAGTTTGCTCAACAGGACTATTGCGTCCGTGGATAGCATCAGAACACACAGCGCGAGGGCAATCATGAGGCCTCTCTCAAGTTGTGTGCGCTTAGTCCACAAGAAGTCACCGAATTTACTCACCTCACAAGTCTGCCGGACGTGAATCACAACCGGTGACGTCATAACTGTGGGAGACCTGGTGGCTACAGCCAGCAAACACCTAGTGGGCTAGGACCTTGCCTTCGATTCGTTCGCGAACCAACCCCCATGCCGGGCCCAGAGCGATTCCGCGGAGCTGCAGGACTTCTGCTTTATTGAAAGGTCAGGACCCTCTGTGGGCGAGAGCCCTTGTTCCGTGATCTTGCCAGTTCGACCGTTCCTGTTCCAGCAACGGTCCGGTACGTAAAGCGACCGTTACTGGGGGAGCGGTGACTTCATGGCAGGCATGTTTGCTAGTAGATGGGCGTGTACCACTGTTTTGTCTTTTTTGAGTCAGGTGGATTGCCCCACTCCCTAATGTGGTCCATGCGAGGTACTCGGCGTATGCGATCCCACAGCCTCAGCCTCAGGGGGTAAGGCCGATAAAACACTGTCAGATTCGTTCCTAGGGCAGACCTTATGCGGAGGACCTCCTTAGTTCCCCTCCGGAAATGTGCCACCGGCATGCCAGCGTCATTTAGTACTTTGACCTCGCCTCCGTGGAAGTTTAGGAGGCAGGTAATCATCACAGGCGAACGATGAACACGTTCTAATACCCATATGTCGTCCTGAACCTTCGTGAGGTTCCAGGGTTCTTCCCTGCCAATTTGATGCCAATCCATAATCGCCACCAGCAAGGCAAACATCGCGACTATTAGGCTCAGTGCCGTTCCTATCAACGCCCAGAGAGCCAACTCGTTCGCATCCATGGCTGGATCGTCTCACGTTGAAGAAGCTTCGGCAGCAGATGGTGCCATCGTGTTTGACAGCGAGACCGTCAAAAACGACCGTTTCTGACTCACACTCGGCATGCCTCCGAAAAAGCTTGAAAAACACACCTATCGTTAGTCAAAACTGGTTCTCGAAATGAAAATCATTCAAAACGATCGGCAGAGGGTTTTTGACGTGGCTGGCAACGTGATTGGGTACGCAAGGGTTAGCACGAGGGGCCA
>NZ_LFQH01000025.1:0-101816 GCF_001238605.1 Arthrobacter sp. ZBG10
GTCGACGAGATCCCGCAGCCACACCGCCTCGCAGAACGCGGCTGGTAACTCCCGCAACTGCTGTACCCCCGACGCCGGTTCCCCGCCTTCCAGAGGTGGGGGACCGGCGTCGTGCTTTCCCAACTGACTCGCAGTTGTTGTCGTTTTGAGGGCTCAAAACGACAACAACTGCGAGTCAGTTGGGAGGGGGGAGGGGGGGAGGCGAGAGGTTACTCCAGGCCGCGGCGCTTCAGCAGGGGTTCGAGTGTGGCATCGCGGCCGCGGATGCTGCGGAACGAATCGAGCGGGTCGCGGCTGTTGCCCCGGCCCAGCAGTTCCCGGCGGAACCGTTCCCCGTTGGCACGGGTCATACCGCCGCTTTCGGTGAACCAGTCCACCGTCTCCGCGTCCAGGACCTCGCTCCAGATGTAGGAGTAGTAGCCGGCCGCGTAGCCGGCACCCGCGAAGATGTGCTGGAAGTAGCCGGTCCGGTACCGCGGCGGAATCAGCGGGTGCGCGATCCCTGCGGCGGCGAGTGACTTGTCCTCGAAGGCCAGGGCGTCGTCCGGGACGGCGGCCTGCTCCAGCACATGCCAGGCGAGGTCCAGCAGGGCAGCACCCAGGTACTCGGTGGTGCCGAACCCTTCGCCCCACAGCAGCGAAGCGTTCAGCTTGTCCACCACGGACTGCGGCAGCGGCTCGCCGGTGGCGTGGTGGCGGGCGTAGTTGGCCAGGACCTCGGGCCACATGATCCACATCTCGTTGACCTGGGACGGGTACTCCACAAAGTCCCGGGGAACCGAAGTCCCCGAGAACCGCGGGTAGGTAACGTCCGAGAACAGCCCGTGCAGGGCATGGCCGAACTCGTGGAACGTGGTGCGCACCTCGTCGAGCGTCAGCAGGGTGGGTTCCCCGGCCGGCGGCTTGGAGATGTTCAGGGTATTGATGACCACGGGTTTGGTGCCCAGCAGCTCCGACTGATCCACCAGCGAGTTCATCCAGGCCCCGCCGCGCTTGGACTCACGGGTGTAATAGTCGCCCAGGAAAAGGCCCAGTTCGCTGCCGTCCTCGTTCCGGACCTCCCACACCCGCACGTCCGGGTGGTAGCCGGACAGGTCGCCGCGTTCGTGGAACGTGATGCCGTACAGGGAGGTGGCGGCGAAGAAGACGCCGTCCGTCAGGACCCGGTCCAGCTCGAAGTAGGGCCGCAGGGCCTGCTCGTCCACCTCGTAGCGGTCTTTGCGGACCTTCGCCGAGTAGAACGCCCAGTCCCAGGCCTCCAGCGGATGCCCTGCCTGTTCCGCCAGTGCGGCAGCCTCCGCGTCCGCGTTGCGCACAGCGGCGGGGGCCATCCGGTTCAGCATGGCCTGCACGGCTTCGAAGTCCGGGGCGGTCTGCCGGTCCACCACCAGCTCTGCGTAATTCTCGAAACCCAGGAGGTTTGCCTTTTCCGCACGGAGCGCTGCGGTGGCCCGGGCAATGTCCAGCACGTCCAGGGCGCCGCCGCTGCTGCCGCGGGCCACGGACGCTTCGAACAGCCGACGGCGGACGTCCCGGTTTTGGAGCGCGGCGAGGGCCGGCTGGTTGCCCGGCTGGATCAGGGTCAGCAGGTACTTTCCGTTGTGCCCTGCTGTGTTGGCTGCCTCCGCGGCGGCGGCAACGTCGTCTGCCGGCAGTCCGGCGAGGTCGCCGGCGTCGTCCACCAGCAGTGCCGCGGCCTTCATGCCGGCCTTGACCCGCTGCCCGAATTCCGTGCCCAGGGCGGCGAGTTCTGCATTGATCTCCTTCAACCGCTTCTGGCCGGCCGCGTCGAGTGCGATGCCTGACTGCCGGAACTCCTTCAGGTACTCGGCCACCAACCGGACCGCCTCGGGGCCGCAGTCCGCCGTGCTGATGGCGGCAAACCGTTCGTAGAGGTCCCGGTTCAGGTAAACCTCATCCTGGTGCGCGGAGAACCGCGGGGACAGCTCGGTTTCGAGGGCGCGGATCTCTTCTGATGCATCCGCGGATACCAGGGTGAAAAACGCCGACGCCGCGCGGTGGAGCAGCCTGCCGGACCTTTCCATGGCCAATGCGGTGTTTTCGAACGTGGCCGGCGCCGGGTCCACCACGATGGCCTGGATTTCAGCGAGCTGGCTGGCCAAGCCGGCCCCGATGGCCTCCGCATAGTCCGAGGGCCCAAGCTGGGCGAACGGAGGAAGCTCATAGGGCAGGGGACTGGGGTGGAGGAGGGGGTTCGTCATGAGGTAAACCTTTCACAGCCCGGGCACGCTTCTCAACGCGGCCAAATGCCTGCGGCGGGTCCTGGCCGTCCCTAGAATGGCGTTATGGGGATCACATCAGGCATAACTTCCCGGCGCTGGCTGGCAGCAGCCTCGGCCGGAGCGCTGCTGACGGCGCTGGCCGGCTGCGGCCTGGTGGCCGAGCAGAACCGGGCGACGGCGGACCCGCAAACCAACGCGGCCACGTCCAAGGCCACACCCACAGCCACCGTTCCGGCGCCGGTCCCCACCCCGGGCCAGGGGCCCGACTGCCCCGTCCTCCGCTGCACCACCGTCCTGGTGACGGGGGACATGCTGGTCCACACCCAGCTGTGGCAGCAGGCGCAGCAGGACGCCGTGGCCGCCGGTAAGCCCGGCCTGGACTTCGTGCCGCTGCTGGAAGGCCAGCGCCGCTACATCGACAGCAGTGACCTGGCCATCTGCCATCAGGAAACGCCGGTAGCAGGACCTGATGGGCCTTTCTCCGCGTACCCGTCGTTCAACGTTCCACCCCAGATCATCACTGCCGCGAAAAATGTCGGCTACCAGGCCTGCACCACCGCCAGCAACCACACCATCGACCGCGGTACGGACGGCCTGCTCCGGACCCTTGACCAGCTGGACGCCGCGGGGCTCAAGCACACCGGCTCCTACCGGACCGCAACTGAATCCCAGGGCATCCTCATCATGCAGACGCCGGCCGCCAAGGTGGCCATCATCCAGGCCAGCTACGGGCTGAACGGCCAGATCGCCGAATACCCGTGGCAGGTGGACATGCTGGACGCCCCGGCCATGATTGCTAAGGCCGTTAAGGCCCGGGCCCTGGGCGCGGACATCGTCCTGGGCGTGATGCACGCCGGCGACGAATATGCCAGCGTCCCGAACGGCCAGCAACAGGACGTAGCCCACGCCCTGGTGGACAGCGGACAGTTCAGCATGGTCTACGGCCACCACACCCACTCGGTGCTGCCCATCGAAAATTACAAGGGCACCTGGATTGTGTACGGCCTGGGCAACGGGGTCACCGAGCTATCGCCCTGGTATGTGGTCAACAACGAGGGCCTGCTGGTCCGGGCCCAGTTCGCCCAGGACGCTGCAGGGAAATGGGCGCCCACGGACCTGGCCTGGGCGCCGTCGGTCATTGTCCGGGACCCTTACCGGTGGTGCTCCGTGGCGTCGGACGCCCCGCAGGGGACCTGCGCCGGCCCGGAAGAGGACGCCGCCACCAGGGCGCGCACCACCGAAGTGGTGGAGTCCATGGGCGCAGCCGCCGCGGGCGCCCATGAGCTGCTGGTGACCCGGCAGCCCTGAGGGATTCCTAGCGGGGCCGCCGGGCGGCGTGTTCGCGGGCCAGTACCGCGTAGGAGTCGTCCGGGGTGCCCGGTTCGAAGCTGCCGAACTTCCGTTCCGCCGCCGTCCTGATCAGGAAATCGGCGATGGCAGGGTTCTTGGGCAGCAGCGAGCCGTGCAGGTAGCTCGCCACGATGTTGCGGTAGCGGGCGCCCTCATGGCCGTCGGCGCTGTTGTTCCCGGTGCCCTTCGCCGCCGTGCCCAGCGGACGGACGCCGTTGCCCAGGGTGGTTTGGCCGCTGTGGTTCTCGTAGCCCAGCACCTCGCCGAATTCGGTGGTGGCCACCTTGACGTTGCCGATCAGCCGCTCATCGGTGCCCAGCGTCTCCACATCCAGGATGCCGATACCCGGGATGACAGTGCCGGTCCGGGTCTTGAAGGACTTGCCAAAAAGCTGGTACAGCCCGCAGATGACCAGCATGGGGGCGCCGTCCTCGGCCAGGTCCGTCAATTCGACGGCCCGGGCCTGCAGGTCGTCCTGGATCACCAGCTGGCCGCTGTCCTGCCCGCCGCCGCCAACAATGATGTCCACGTTGGCCGGGAACTCATCGCCCACGTTGTATTCGAGCAGCTCGGGCGTGTAGCCGTGCCAGCCGATGCGCTGCTGCAGCACCAGGGCGTTGCCCCAGTCGCCGTAGATGTTCATGTCCCGCGGATACAGCTGGAGGACCCGGAGGGTGCCCTTGTCCTGGTGTCCGGTGCTCATGAGACAACCTCCACGGTGGTGATCTTGGACAGCTCGCGGCGGATGGCCAGCATTGCCGTATAGGTGCAGAAAATGCGTTTCGGCTTGCCGGCAGCTTCCCGGATAAATGCCGCCAGGGCGGGTGCGATCTCGGGCTGGACGGCGCCGATCCGGACGTCGTCGTACTGCAGCCGGAGGGCCATGTCATAGGCCCTGGACCCGGTGAGCTGGTCCACCCCGCCGGGCTGCAGCGAGTCGAACCCGACGTCCCACAGCCAGGACATGTCCCGGCCGTCCGCGTAGTTGTCGTTGATGGCGATCATGGTGGCGTACCCCTCTGCGGGGAACGACTTCAGGCCAAGCCGGAAACCGCTGGGGTTTTTCACCAGGACCAGGTCCAGGGGCTGGCCGTCCACGGTGAGGCTTTCGCCGCGCCCGAACGCGGGTTCCACTTTGCCCAGCGCAACGAGCAGGGCGTCGTGGTCCGCGGTGGCGGCGCCCCCGCCGCAGATGCTGCGGGCCAGCGTCAGCGCGGCGGCAGCGTTGAAGATGTTGTACACACCTCGCAGCTTCATCCCGGTGGTGACGGTGCCGCCGTCGTACTCAAAGGCAGCGGAGTCCGCCCCCACTGTGCGGAGCACGACGTCGGCAGCCGGCTTCTGCGGCAGGGCCGCCGGGGCGGGGCTGCCGGGAGCGGTGCGCATGTCGTCGTCGTTGGGGAACGTACTGAGCAGGGAATCGTCGAGGCCGAAGTAGCGGACGTCCTGCCCCGTCAGGGTCTCCGCGATCCGCGCCACGCGCGGGTCCTCGCGGTTCAGCACCACGGTGCCGGTGGTTTTGTCCGCAATGTGCTGGAGCAGCTGGGCAGTTTTATCGATTTCGCCGAACCGGTCAAGCTGGTCCCGCAGGACGTTCAGCAGCAGGCTGTACCGCGGCGGAACACTGTTAACGAAGTGCACGGCGTGGGCTTCATCCAGTTCCAGGACCGCCACATCCGCCTTGAGCCGGCCGCGCCAATCCACGGCACCCAACAGTGCAGCGGCCACGCCGCGGGTGAAGTTGCTGCCCGTCCGGTTGGTGAACACGGTCAGGCCCTGGCTTTCGAGCAGTTCCACGACCATTTTGGTGGTGGTGGTTTTGCCGTTTGTGCCGCTGACCACCGCCACGCCATGGGGGAGGGTGGTCAGCGTGCGCCGCATAAAGCCAGGATCGATTTTCTCGACCACCAGGCCGGGAAGGGCGGAGCCGCCGCCCCGGAGCCGGGACACCCGGCGGACGAGCTTGCCGAGCGGAACACTGATGTAGAACATGGTTCGAATATATCCCAGCAGCGGCATGGAACCGCCGCAGGCTTCCCCTGTCCGCGGGCCCGGCAACCGCCGCACCGTATGCTGGATGGATGACAAATTCCCTACCTGTTGCTCCCGCGCGCCCGGGTTCCGGCATGCGGATCGGGGTGCTCGCCCTGCAGGGCGACTTCCGGGAACATCTCCGCGCCGCCGAGGCGACAGGCGCCCACGGCGTCAGCGTGCGCCGGCCAGCGGAGCTGGACGGACTGGACGGCCTGATCATTCCCGGCGGCGAGTCCACCGCGATCGACAAGCTGGCCCGCGCCTTTGAGCTGGCTGATCCGTTGCGCGAACGCATTGCCGGCGGCCTGCCCGTTTATGGCTCCTGCGCAGGCATGATCCTCCTGGCCCAGGACATCGCCGATCCCGCCACCGACCTGGCCGGTGCGCCCCAGCAGACTTTCGGCGGCCTGGACATCACCGTCCGGCGCAACGCCTTTGGCCGGCAGCGTGAGTCCTTCGAAACGGACCTTGAGTTCAAGGGGCTGGACTTCAGCGCCACGGAAACCGGCGTCGCCCCGGTGCACGCAGTATTCATCCGCGGCCCCTGGGTTGAGCGGGTTGGTCCCGGCGTGGAGGTCCTGGCCCAGGTGGAACCGGCCGACGCCGGCCACGCGTCCCACGCCGCCGCATTGCCGGGGGCCGCTAGAATTGTTGCAGTGCGTTCCGGCCAGCTGCTGGCCACCTCCTTCCACCCGGAAGTGACGGGCGAAAAGCGCATCCACGAACTTTTTATCCGCATGATCAGAGGAGAAGCGTAAAGCATGTCAGGCCACTCCAAATGGGCAACCACCAAGCACAAAAAAGCCATCCTTGACAGCCGACGCGCCAAATCCTTCGCCAAGCTGATCAAGAACATCGAAGTTGCTGCCCGCATGGGCGGCCCGGACCTCTCCGGCAACCCGGGCCTGGAACTGGCTGTCACCAAGGCCAAAAAGACCTCGGTCCCCGCGGACAACATCGACCGCGCCATCAAGCGCGGCGCCGGCCTCACCGGCGAAGTGGTGGACTACACCGAGATCATGTACGAGGCCCGCGGCCCGCAGGGCTCAGCCCTCCTGATCGAGTGCCTCACGGACAACAAAAACCGTGCCGCATCCGAGGTCCGGCTCGCGATCTCCCGCAACGGGGGCACCATCGCCGACCCCGGCTCCGTCAGCTACCTCTTTACCCGCAAAGGCGTGGTGAACCTGCCCAAGAACGGTCTCACCGAGGATGACGTGCTGATGGCCGTCCTCGATGCCGGCGCCGAGGAAGTCAAGGACAACGGCGAGACGTTCGAGATCCACTCCGAGCCCACCGACCTCCAGGCCATCCGCGACGCGCTCAAGGAAGCCGGCATCGAGTACGACACCGATGAGGCCGAGTTTGTCCCGTCCATGCAGGTGGAACTCGACGTCGACGGCGCCCGGAAGTTCCTGAAGCTCGCGGACGCGCTGGAGGAACTCGACGACGTCCAGAACGTCTATAGCAACGCTGACCTGAGCAGCGAAGTGCAGGCCGCACTGGAATCCGAGTGACCTGCCGGTACCCCGCCGCGGAGGCCCGGACTTGACCCTCAGGGTACTGGGGGTTGATCCGGGCCTCACCCGTTGCGGGATCGGCGTGGTGGATGTTGAACGCAACCGCCGCGCCACGATGGTGGGTGTGGGTGTGGTGGGCACCTCGCCGGAGCAGTCCCTGGACCAGCGGCTGCTGGTGATCGCCCTGGCCATCGATGACTGGCTGGACCGCTACGAACCGCACGTGGTCGCAGTGGAACGGGTCTTCTCCCAGCTGAACGTCAGTACCGTGATGGGCGTGGCCCAGGCCTCTGGCGTGGTGATTGCTGCGGCGGCGCGGCGCGGCATCCCGGTGGCCATGCACACGCCGTCCGAGGTCAAGGCCGCGGTGACCGGGAGCGGCACGTCCAATAAGGATGCGGTGACCAAGCTGGTGACCAAGATCCTGCGGCTGGACGCTCCTCCCCGCCCGGCGGACGCCGCCGACGCATTGGCCCTCGCCATCACGCATGCGTGGCGGGCCGGCAGCGGGGCGGCTGTGGCCACCACGGGTCCCGGCAGCTCATCGCTTACGGCGGCCCAACGGGCGTGGGCCGAGGCGGAAGCAAAAGCGCGGCGCGGACGCTGATTGCCCCGGCCGCTTGCTAGGGTATTCGTAGATATGTTCGGATAGCCGGCGTTGACCACAACGGCCGGCAGTACACCAGGAGTACGGCCTTGATCAGTTTTCTTCGCGGAACAGTAGCCCACGTAGGCCTGTCCACGGCCGTCATCGACCTCAACGGCGCCGGCATGAGCGTCAACGCCACACCGCAGACCCTCAGCCGACTGCACGTCGGTGAGGAAGGCAAGCTGTTCACGTCACTGATAGTGCGTGAAGATTCACTGACGCTTTTCGGGTTCGCCTCGGATGACGAGCGGGAAGTTTTCGACATCCTGCTGAGCGTCAGCGGTGTGGGTCCCCGGCTGGCGCTGGCAGTCCTGGCGGTCCACGAGCCGGAGGCCATCCGGGTGGCTGCGCACAGTGGCGACAGCAAAACCTTCACCAAGGTGCCGGGTATCGGCCCCAAGGTTGGCGCCCGGATTGTCCTGGAACTGGCCGGAAAGCTGGTGCCGCACGGAACGGCCGGCGCCGCAGGGGTGCCCACGGCCGCCGAAGCTGCCTGGAAGCCGCAGGTGGTGGCCGCCATGACCAGCCTGGGCTGGTCCGAGAAGGACGCCTCCGCCAGCATCGACAAGGCCCTCGCCGACGATCCCGAAGTCTCGTTCCGGGGCAACGTCGCGGAAATCCTGCGCACCACGCTCCGCTGGCTGGGCCAGGACGGCGCGCGGGCCGGCAACCGCATAGGCAGCCGTGGCTGAACCGTCACTGGTGGCAGCGGGGGAGGAGCCCGAGGAGCGGGCCATTGAAGCCGCCCTCCGGCCCAAGAACCTGGACGACTTCGTTGGCCAGCACCGGGTACGCAAACAGCTCTCCCTGGTGCTGCAGGCGTCCAGGATGCGCGGCCGCAGCGCAGATCACGTCCTGTTCTCGGGTCCGCCCGGGTTGGGCAAAACCACCCTGGCCATGATCGTGGCCGCCGAAATGAACGCCCCGCTGCGCATCAGCAGCGGCCCGGCCATCCAGCACGCCGGTGATCTCGCGGCCATCCTGTCTTCCCTCTCCGAGGGGGAGGTCCTGTTCCTCGACGAAATCCACCGGATGTCACGGCCGGCCGAGGAAATGCTGTACATGGCCATGGAGGATTTCCGGGTGGACATTGTGGTGGGCAAGGGGGCCGGTGCCACTGCCATTCCGCTGGAACTGCCGCCGTTCACCCTGGTGGGTGCAACGACCCGCGCGGGTCTGCTCCCCGGACCCCTGCGGGACCGGTTCGGGTTCACCGGCCATCTGGAGTTCTACTCGGTTTCCGAACTGGAACTCGTTTTGCGCCGCTCGGCGGGGCTGCTGGACCTCAAGGTCAACTCTGCAGGGTTCAGCGAAATCGCCGGCCGGTCCCGGGGAACCCCGCGTATCGCCAACAGGCTGCTGCGCCGGGTACGCGACTGGGCCCTGGTCCACGGCATCGAACAAATCGACGCCAGGGCAGCCTCCGCGGCCCTGGACATGTACGAAGTGGATAAAAAGGGCCTTGACCGGCTTGACCGTGCCGTGCTTGAGGCGCTTATCACCAAATTCGGCGGCGGGCCTGTGGGCCTGTCCACACTGGCCATCGCCGTGGGCGAGGAAACGGAAACCGTGGAAACGGTGGCCGAGCCATTCCTGGTCCGGGAGGGGCTGCTGGGCCGCACCCCCCGGGGCAGGATCGCGATGGCTCCGGCCTGGACCCACTTGGGGTACGCCGTTCCCGCCGGAGCCTTCGGCCAGGAGCAGCTGGACCTGTTTGAACCTGCCGTTGAACCTGTCTGGCCGTCGTCCGGCTGGGATCCGGAGAGCCAATAGCAGGCTCCGTTCAGCTTTTCCCTCTAGACTGGTATGACGCCCGGCACGTTCGGGTCTTTGTTCCTGCGGCCACTGTGATTCCGGCTGCCCCGGGCTGTTGGGAAATCCGTCAGGGTTTCCGTGCGCACGGCCGGCGGAGGGAACAAGCCGACGGTGCCGGAAAACCGGCTAGGTAAGTAAAGAACGGATTTTTCCCTTGGATTTAATGTCAATTCTCCTCTTCGTCATGCTTGGCGTTTTCATCTTCATGATGTTCCGCCGCAACAAGAAGACGCAGCAGCAGCAGGCGCAACTCCAATCGCAGTTCGCTCCCGGCGTTGAAGTGATGACCAGCTTCGGCCTCTTCGGCCGCATCGTCGAGATCGACGACGCCGAGAACAAGGTCACCCTGGAACTCTCCCCGGGCAACCTGGCCACCGTCCACCGCCAGGCCGTCACCAAGGTCGTTGAGCCAACGGCAGTGCCGGAAGACGAAGCCCCGGCCGTACCGGATGATGCCTCCTCACTCACCGGCCAGGAGGCCGGAACCACCGCGGCACCGCTGGAGACCCCGGACGAGACGATGAAGCGCCTCAACGACGAAGGCAAAAAGGACAGCTAGTTCCGCTGCCGCCCCACACACCTCTACCGCTGCGGACAACCGCCGGTGCAAACATGCACCGGCGGTTCCACCGTGAATAAGAGAAAGATCGACAATGGCACGAACTGGCCCTAAGAAATCAGGCCTCAGGGTCCTGGTCTGGCTCGGCGTTATCCTCGCCGTCCTGACTGCGGTCCTGGCCGGCGGGACCCTCGCCGGGCAGGCAAGCTGGGCGCCGAAACTGGCACTGGACCTTGAAGGCGGCACCCAGATGATCCTGGCGCCCAAGGTGGAGGGCGGTTCGGACATTAACGAAGAGCAGCTCAACCAGGCCGTCTCGATCATCCGGCAGCGCGTCGACGGCTCCGGCGTCTCCGAAGCTGAAATCAGCACGCAGTCCGGGCGCAACGTAGTGGTGAGCCTCCCGGGCGTGCCGTCCAAGGAAACCCGCGACCTGATCCAGGTCTCCGCAGACATGAACTTCCGCCCCGTGCTGCTCAACGGTGCCGGCGCGGTGGTTCCCGAAGAGTCCCGGGCGCCCGAGGACCAGCTGCCGAAGCCCACTGCGGAGCCGGCCAACAGCAGCGACGTCAACTGGATCACCCCCGAGATCTACCGCGAGTTCGAGGCGCTGGACTGCGACAACCCGGCACAGGAGGAGCTGGAACGCTCCGATCCGGCCAAGCCGCTGGTCACCTGCGAGCCCGCCACCGAGACCGCACCTGCCATCAAGTACATCCTGGGTCCGGTGGAGGTCAAGGGCAGCAGCATCGTCACGTCCTCCTTCCAGCTCCAGCAGGGTGCGCAGGGCGCGGTCACCAATGACTGGGCAGTGAACATCCAGTTCGACGACGAGGGTACGGCCAAGTTCAAAGAGGTCACCGAACGCCTGAACCAGTTCTACGTGGCGGCCGGCGGCGAGTCGGGCAGCGACCCCAAGGCCCAGTTCGCCATTGTCCTGGACGACCAGGTCATCTCCGCCCCCCGGTCCCTGGCAGTCATCACCGACGGCCGGCCGCAGATCACCGGCGGCTTCACCGAAGCGTCCGCCAAGGCCCTCTCGGACCAGCTGAAGTTCGGTGCGCTTCCCATCAGCTTCGAGATCCAGAGCGACCAGCAGATTTCCGCCACCCTGGGTGGTGAGCAGCTGCGCATGGGCCTCCTGGCCGGCATCATCGGTCTGCTCCTGGTGGTGGTCTACTCGCTGTTCCAGTACCGCGCGCTCGGTTTGGTCACCATCGCCTCCCTGGTGGTGGCAGGCGCTTTGACCTACCTTGCCATCGCCATCCTCGGCTGGACTGAGAACTACCGGCTGTCGCTGGCCGGCGTGGCAGGCATCATCGTTGCCATCGGCCAGACAGCGGACTCGTTCATCGTCTACTTCGAACGCATCCGCGATGAACTGCGCGAAGGCCGCGGCCTGGTATCCGCCGTCGAAAACGGCTGGAAGCGTGCCAAGCGCACGGTCCTGGCCTCCAAGGCCGTCAACCTCCTCGCCGCCCTGGTCCTGTACTTCGTAGCGGTGGGCAACGTCCGCGGCTTCGCGTTCACCCTGGGCCTGACGGCCCTGGCGGACCTCCTTGTGGTGTTTATGTTCACCCACCCGACCCTGCAGCTGCTGGCGCGCACCAAGTTCTTCGGCGAGGGCCACCGGTTCTCCGGCCTTGACCCCAAGAAGCTCGGAGCCGTGCCGCTGTACCGTGGTGCCGGCCGAGTGCGTACCCCTGAGGACAAACCGGGCGTGGTCCGGGCGAAGAACACCGGTGCGGCCGCAGAGGCAGAACGCCGGATGACCATCGCCGAACGCCGCCTGGCCGAAAAGCAGGAGCAGCTTGCGGGCTCGTCGAAGAACGCAGCGAAGGAGAACAAGTAATGCCAAGCTTCGCCAATTTCGGTAACGAGCTTTACACCGGCAAGCGGTCCTACAACTTCGTGGGCGCCAAAAAGATCTGGTTCATCATCGCGGCCGTGGGGGTGGCCCTGTCCATCATCATTCCGGTGGCCAAGGGCGGGTTCAACCTGGGCATCGAGTTCCGGGGCGGCTCTGAATTCACGGTCTCCAACGTCCAGAGCACGGACGCCGCCCTGGGCGAGCAGGTTGTCACGGACGTCGTTGCGGGCAGTGTTCCGCGCGTCGCCAACGTGGCCGGAACCACCATGCGGATCCAAACGGACAAACTCACCGATGACGAGACCCTCCGGATCAAGGAAGGCCTCACCACGGCCTACGGGGTCACCGTCGACGAGGTGACGTCCACGTTCGTGGGCCCCACCTGGGGTGCTGACGTGACAAAGCAGGCGCTGATCGGCCTGGTGGTCTTTGTGCTGCTGGCTGCGGTGCTGATGGCGCTGTACTTCCGGACCTGGAAAATGTCGCTGTCCGCGATAGCCGGCATGGTGGTGACCATGTTCATCACGGCCGGGGTCTATGCCCTCAGCGACTTTGAGGTCACACCGTCCGCCATCATCGGCTTCCTGACCGTGCTCAGCTACTCGCTGTACGACACGGTGGTGGTGTTCGACAAGATCCGGGAAAACACCTCCGAGCTGGACGCCTCCACCCGGCGTACCTTCGCCGAGGAGGTCAACCTGGCGGTCAACCAGACCCTGGTCCGGTCCATCAACACGATGATGGTTGCGATCCTGCCCGTGGGCGCCATCCTGTTCATCGGTGCCGGCCTGCTGGGGGCGGGCACCTTGCGTGACCTGTCGCTGGCACTGTTCGTTGGCATCCTGATCGGCACGGCTGCCACCATTTTTGTGGCAGCCCCCATGTACGCACTGCTGCGCCAGAAGGAACCCGACCTGCTCAAACAGGAGAAGCGGGTGGAGCAGCGGCGCGCCGCGTCGGCCGGGAACACGCCGGCTGCAGAGGCTGCCACAGCCTAAGGCCGGCACCGCACGTCCACGGATGGGCCGTACAGCGTATTCATTGCGCCGTGCGGCCCATCCGTTATTTGGGGCCGGTTAGAGAACTCGACGCGCTGAGGAATAGACTGAGGTAATTAAACGGTGGTGAGGGGTACTTCATTGGAAGAACGTTCGGCGTCGGCTACTGCGGCACAGGGTAAAGTCCCTGCCGACGTGCAGGCAGGGACTGCGCCTGCGGCGCGCCCGGGTTCCCTGGTACCGGTTGACAACTCCGGCTCGCGACCCACCTTTCCGGGCCGCCGGGAACGGACCCGGTCCCGGCTGGCACGGCTGACCGGCCGCGGCGCGGCGAGTTACTCGCCCATCCTGGAACCCCTGCTGCGGACTGTCCGCGCCAACAACCCCAAAGAGGACTTCGACCTCATCCAACGCGCCTTCGACGTTGCTGAACAAAGCCACCGCGGGCAAAAGCGCAAGAGCGGCGATCCCTACATCACTCACCCCGTTGCGGTGGCCACCATCCTCGCCGAACTGGGCCTCAGCGGCACCACCCTGGCCGCGGCGCTCCTGCACGACACCGTGGAGGACACCCCATACACACTGGCGGACCTGAAACGCGACTTCGGTCCGGAAGTGGCCATGCTGGTGGACGGCGTCACCAAGCTGGACAAGGTCAGCTTCGGCGAGGCGGCCCAGTCCGAGACCGTCCGCAAAATGGTTGTGGCCATGGCCAAGGACATCCGCGTGCTGATGATCAAGTTGGCCGACCGCCTGCACAACGCCCGCACGTGGCGTTTTGTCTCCGCTGAGTCCTCGGCCCGCAAGGCGCGCGAAACCCTCGAAATCTTCGCCCCGCTGGCCCACCGGCTGGGTATGAACACCATCAAGTGGGAGCTCGAGGATCTGTCGTTCGCCGCCCTGTATCCCAAGGTGTACGAAGAGATTGTCCGGATGGTGGGGGACCGCACCCCCGAACGGGAAAAGAGCCTCGGGGTGATCCGGGACCAGATCACGGATGACCTCCGCACGGCACGGATCAAGGCGACCATCACCGGCCGGCCCAAGCACTACTACTCCATCTACCAGAAGATGATTGTCCGCGACAAGGACTTTGACGATATCAACGACCTGATGGGCGTCCGTGTCCTGGTGGACTCCGTCCGGGACTGCTACGCGGCCCTGGGCACCATGCATTCGCGCTGGAACCCCTTGCCGGGCAGGTTCAAGGATTACATCGCGATGCCCAAGTTCAACATGTACCAGTCGCTGCACACCACGGTGATTGGTCCCGGCGGCAAACCCGTGGAAATCCAGATCAGGACCCACGAAATGCACCGCCGGGCTGAATACGGCGTGGCGGCGCACTGGAAGTACAAGGACCAGCCCAACAGGACCGCGGTGGGGCCGGGGAGCCCGCGCGACGGTGACATGGGGTGGCTGCGTTCCCTGGTGGACTGGCAGCAGGAGACCTCCGATCCCGGCGAGTTCCTCGATTCGCTGCGGTTTGAAATCAACGCCCGCGAAGTGTTTGTCTTCACGCCCAAGGGTGAGGTGATGGCCCTTCCGGCCGGGTCCACCCCCGTGGACTTCGCCTACTCGGTGCACACAGAGGTGGGGCACCGGACCATCGGCGCCCGCGTCAACGGCAAACTGGTGCCGCTCAACAGCGAACTGAACCATGGCGACTGGGTGGAGATCTTCACCTCGAAAGCCGAAGGCGCCGGCCCCAGCCAGGACTGGCAGCACTTCGTCAAGAGCGCCCGGGCCCGGAACAAGATCCGGCAGTGGTTCAGCAAGGAACGCCGCGAAGAAGCCATCGACAGGGGCAAGGAACTGCTGACCCGTGCCATGCGGAAGCAGAACCTGCCGTTGCAGCGCCTGATGACCCACGAGGCACTTGCCGCGGTGGCCGAAGAGTTCAAGTACGTGGACATTTCCGGCCTCTACGCCGGGGTGGGCGACGGTCATACGTCCGCGCAGTCCGTGATGGAAAAGCTCGTGGAGAGCCTGGGCGGCAACGAGAACGCCGACGACGACATCACCGAAGTCAGCATTCCGACCCAGGTGACCAAGGCACGTTTCTCGGACTCGGGCGTGGTGGTCCGCGGTGTAGGCGACGTGTGGGTCAAGCTCGCCCGGTGCTGCACGCCGGTCCCGCCCGACCCCATTCTGGGCTTCGTCACCCGGGGCTCTGGCGTTTCCGTGCACCGTACCGACTGCACCAACATATCGGACCTGAAAGACCAGCCGGACCGGATTGTCGACGTGGACTGGGCACCCACCCAATCCAGCGTTTTCCTTGTGGAAATCCAGGTGGAAGCCCTGGACCGGAAATCCCTGCTGTCCGACGTCACCCGGATCCTGTCCGAGAACCACGTCAACATCCTGGCTGCAAGTGTGCACACCTCCACCGACCGCGTGGCCATCTCAAAGTTCGCCTTCGAGATGGGGGACCCCAAGTACCTCAGCCACGTCCTGAGCGCCGTCCGCAGGATCGACGGGGTCTTCGACGTGTACCGCACCACCGGGAACAAGCGCCGGAGCTAACCTGGCCAGTTTGGCCAGGGCAGCGCGTTTGTGGGGCACCCGCGGTGACGCCTCGATGGCCAGCACCAGCAACCTGAGCCTGACGTCATTCTGCGGCCTGGCCAGGAGGTTCGCCAGTGCAGGGACGGCGCGGCCCTCCTCCACGTGGAGGGCCACGTCCACGGCTGTCCGCAGCGGGCTGGAGACCATCAGGCCGCCCAGGCTGACCACATCGAAAGGCCCGAGCCTCACCTCGTGCAGGGTGCAGCCCCTGGTGTTGCGCAGGCTGGAGACGCGGCGCTTGGCGTCCACCAGCAGCGCCAGCCGGTCCGGTTCAGCCGCGCAGCCGTAAATCCAGGCAGCGGTCATGCGGCCTGCCACCACCCTGCGGCGGACCTGTAAGGGGACAGCACCCGCTGCCGCCCGGGCCCGCAGCTGGCTCGATACCTGGACTTCCGGCAGGACATAGCCATGCTGGTGGATTCTGGCCAGCAGCCCGTCAGCTGCCAGCGCCTGGAGTTCCGGCCACGCAAAGGGCAACCCGGGGACATACAAGTCGGGAAACTGGTGCCCGGGACTGCCGGGCGGGGCTGGAGGGGATGCCATCCGTCAATCCTGCCCCGGCAGCGTTAACTGACACAGGCCCGGTCCCGGTCATGTGGATAACCGGGCCCGGACCTGTGGTCTGTTGGTGGCGCAGCAGTCAGCGCCGGAGATCCGCCACCGGGGGTCAGCTCAGTTCGCTGGCCGAGCGCTGGATCTGGTCAAGCCAGGCCTGGCGCGCCTCGAGGGCCTCCTGGGCTGCCTTGATTTTGCGCTGGTCGCCGGTCTTCTCGGCCTTGGCCAGGTCATCCTGCAGGCCCGCGATAGCGGATTCCAGCTGGGACAGGGCGCTGTTGGTGCGGGCCTTACGCTCCGGGTTGGAGCGCTGCCACTGCTCTTCCTCGGCGTGGCGCACTGCGTCCTCAACCTTGCGGAGACCGGCTTCGATGCGTCCCATATCGGCACGGGGCACCTTGCCGGCTTCTTCCCAGCGGTCCCGGACGGACTGCAGGGCCTTCTTCGCGGCGCCGAGGTCCTTGATCGGGAGGATGGCAGTGGCTTCGCTGAGCAGGGCTTCCTTGGCGGTGAGGTTGACCGAGTACTCCTGGTCGATCTCATCGTTGGCAGCCTGGCGTGAGGTGAAGAAGACGTCCTGGGCGGCACGGAACCGGGCCCACAGCGCGTCGTCGTCCTTGCGGCTGGCGCGCGGGGAAGCTTTCCACTGGTCCATCAGGCGGCGGTACTCGCCGGCTGCGTAACCCCAGTCGGTTGAGCCCGACAGTTCCTCGGCTTCGGCGATCAGCTTTTCCTTGGCGGACTTTGCCGCGGAGTTGTTGCTGTCCAGCTGCGAGAAGTAGGCCCGACGGTGCCTGTCGAACACCGTGCGGGCGGCACGGAACCGCTTCCACAGCTGGTCCTCATTGCTGCGGCCCAGGCGGACGCCGCTCTTCTGCGCGGTCTTCCAGCTTTCGAAGAGGTCGTTCATCCGGGCGGAGGAGGTCTTCCACTGCGTCTGCGCGGGGTCCTGGCCGGAAATCTGTTCGGCCTCGGCCACGATGGCTTCCCGGGCGGCGAGCTCGGCGGTGCGGACGGCGTCGTGCTCCGCCTTTTCTGTCTTCTCCAGCTCGGTGATCTGGCCCGCGAGGCTGTCCAGGCGGGCCTCTGCTGAGCGGAGGTCGCCCACCATGTTGCGCTCGGCAAGCTGCTCGCGCAAGTGCGTCACGGTCTTCTGCATGTCGGTGCTGGGGGCCTTGGAAGCCACCCGCTGCTCCAGCAGGACAACCTGGGCAAGGACATCGTCGAATTTGCGCGCGAAGTAGGCCAGGGCCTCGTCGTTGCTGACATCCGGGTACTGGCCCACGGGGTGTTCGCCGCCGTCGATGGTCAGGAATACGTGGCCGTCACCCTCAACGCGGCCCCACTTTGCGGCCTCGGCCAGTGAGGTTGCGGAAGGAGCCTGGACCGACGCGGCAGCCGGTGCGGCAGCAGCGGGCTTGGGCCGGGACGCAAAAGCGGCGGGCGACGGGGCAGCAGGCCGCGCGGCCGGTGCCGCGGGCGCTTCCGCTGGAGGGGCCTCCTCAGCGGGAGCCTCCTCAGCAGGAGCCTCCTCTGCGGGAGCGGCAGCCGCCGGGGTCTCCTCAGCAGGAGCCTCCTGAGCCGGAGCCTCCTCAGCAGGGGCGTCCGCAACGGGAGCCTCCTCAGCGGGAGCCGCAGTTGTGGTGGTTGCATCAGCGCCTGGGGCCTCGGCCACGGGGGCCTCCTCGGTCAGGTCTGTTGCTGTTTCGTCGGATTTCTGACTGTCTGTCACCGCTAAAAGTCTTTCGCTTGGAGGAAAATACTCACGTACTGCGCCCGGGCCGGAGGCCAGGGCGCCTACTTCAGAGAGAACGAGTCTATCGTGACTGGTTCCCGTGGCGAGCCGTCCGTGTCGCTGGTGACCGGCGTGATGCCTGCGGCCGCAAGATTGGCCACCGTTTCAAGGCCGGACGTCACCTTGCCCACCACCGTGTAGCCACCCGCAGTGTCCGCGGGAATTGCCGTGTCCTTGTACACAATGAAGAACTGCCGGCCGTTGCCGTAAGCGTTGTTCGCGCTCCTGGCCACGGCGATGCTGCCCGCCGGATAGACGTTGTCCGTGGGCGTGTTTTCCAGCGGACCCCACGTGAACGCGGCATCGGCGTTCCCGGTGCCGTCCGTTGAACCGCACTGCAGGAGCCCGAACGATTCGCCGGTGGTCAGGCGGTGGCAGCCTTTTCCGTTGTAGTAGCCCTCGGTGCTCAGCGCTGACAGGACGGCTGCGGCCTGCGGTGCCTTGGTGCCGTCAATCTCAACGCCCAGCGGGCTGCCGTTAAGCACCAGGTCACCCGTGAAGGTCTTCCCGGCGGCGGTGTCCGGAGCAGGGATATCGGGTCCGTTGGCGGTCTGGGCGGGGCTGGGGGTGGGTTCCGCGGACGCCGACGGGTTCGTCAGGCCGGCCTGCGCGGCCGCGTATTCGTCCTCGGTAGGGTTCCCGGAAAACGCGGTGAGCTGGAGGACGACGGCGAGGACCACGGCGGTGGCGCCGGCACCGGCGGCCACAAGGTTGTCGCGCTTGCGGCGGCCCTCCTGCACACGCCGGAGCTCACGTTTGGCTTCCATCTGCTGGATGCGCCGTTTGGTTTCGCGGGCGTTGCGGGAACTGGCCGCCAAGGGTCCTCCTCGTGAGTCGGGCTGCCGCACCGGAGCCTTCCGGCCCGTGATGCAGGGATGTGGCGGCCGGGCCGCACCGCCCGCCGCATTAGAGATGCACAAGGATGGCGCATAAACTGACTGCCGCACACAGTTTATGCATGACTGGCTGGACAGCCGCCCATAGCCGCCCGTTTCGGGCCGCATGGCGTGCCCGGCAGCCGTACACGATGAGGAGATCTTCCACCATGGCACGCAACGCCTCCCTGTCCGGATTCCCCGAGTGGCTTCCCGAGGAGCGGCTGGTGGAGCTGCATGTCCTGGACACGCTGCGCCGCGTTTTCGAACTGCACGGCTTCTCCTCGATCGAGACCCGGGCCGTGGAAACGGTGGGCCAGCTGCTGCGCAAGGGCGAAATCGACAAGGAAGTCTACGGACTGAGCCGGCTCCAGGACGACGAAGGCGACGCAAAAGGCAAAGCCGACCCACAGGCGCTGGCGCTGCACTTCGACCTCACCGTGCCTTTTGCCCGCTACGTGGTTGAGAACGCCGGCCACCTGGCTTTCCCGTTCCGGCGCTACCAGATCCAGAAGGTGTGGCGCGGCGAACGGCCCCAGGAAGGCCGTGCCCGCGAGTTCACCCAGGCGGACATCGACGTGGTGGGCGACGGCGAGCTGCCGTTCCGCTACGACGTGGAGATTGCCCTGGTCATCGCCGAAGCCCTCAGCGCCCTGCCCATCCCGGACTTCCGGCTCCGGATCAACAACCGCAAGCTGGCGGAGGGCTTCTACCGGGGGATCGGCCTTGACGATACCGCTGGAGTCCTGCGGAGCATCGACAAGCTGGAGAAAATCGGCGCCGACAAAGTGGCCGGCCTCCTCCAGTCCGAACTGGGCGCCACGGAGGGGCAGGCGCGGAAGGCGCTGCAGCTGGCCGGGATCCGCACCGAGGACACGTCCTTCGTGGCGCAGGTCAAGGCGCTGGGGGTCAGCAATGAGCTGTTGGATGAAGGCCTGAGCGAGCTGGAACAGGTCATCGAGGCGGCCGTCCAGCGCGCTCCCGGCAAGGTGGTGGCGGACCTGAGCATCGCCCGCGGCCTGGACTACTACACGGGCACCGTGGTGGAAACCGTCCTGGTGGGCCATGAACAGCTGGGCTCCATCTGCTCCGGCGGCCGGTACGACGCCCTGGCGTCCAAGGGCAACCGCAAGTTCCCCGGTGTAGGACTGTCCATCGGGGTCACGCGCCTCGTGTCCCGGATCCTCAGCCAGGACCTGGCCAAGGCCTCCCGTTCTGTCCCCACGGCCGTCCTGGTGGCACTCTCCCACGATGACAGCTGGGGCGCGGCGCAGGACGTTGCTGCCCAGCTGCGCAGCCGGGGGATCGCCACCGAAGTGGCGGCCAAAGCGGACAAGTTCGGCAAGCAGATCAAGTTCGCGGACCGCCGCGGCATCCCGTTCGTCTGGTTCACGGACGACGACGGCGCGCACCAGGTCAAGGACATCCGCACCGGCGAGCAGGTGCCGGCGGAGCCCGGAACGTGGGCGCCGCCCGCTGCCGACCTTTCCGTCCAGGTGAGCACCACGGCTTGATCCGCCGGCTTAAAGACACTCCACGGACTCAGCGGCGGCGCCGCAGGACCAGCCACCGGCCCGCCGCGCCCGCCGCCAGGACTGCCACCATGGCCAGCACCGGTGCCGGCGGGAGGGTCAGTGCCAGCCCGACGCAGGCCACTACGCCCACGGCATTAAGCCACCGCGGGGCGTACCTGGGATGCGCGGGAAGGGTGAACGCAGCGGCGTTGGCGACGGCGTAGTACACCAGCACCCCGAAACTGGAGAAGCCCACCACCGTCATCACGTCGCTGGTGAGCAGGAGCAGGATCACGACGGCGGCCACGCTGAGTTCGGCGGCCACCGGTACCGTCCGTTTGCCGCTTACCTTCGCCAGGAAGCGCGGCAGGTCGCCCGCACGGGCCATCGCCAGGCCCGTGCGGCCCACACCCGTAATGAGCGCCAGCAGCGCGCCCAGGCACGCGGCAGCAGCGCCTGCCTGCACGATCGGTGCGCCTCCGGCCAGGCCTGAGGCAAGCACGGCGTCCAGCAGGGGAGTGCTGGACGCTGCGAGCCGCCCGGCCGAAAGATGGTTCAGCAGCAGTACTGCCAGCAGCAGGTAGATGGCAAAGGCCCCGGCCAGGGCGGCCAGGATGGCGCGGGGGATGGTCCGGGCCGGATTTTTGACCTCCTCGCCCAAAGTGGCAATCCGGGCGTAACCGGCAAACGCAAAAAACATCAACCCCGCCGCTGGCAGCACACCCGCAGCCCCGCCGGCGATGTCCGGCGAAGCGGCAGCTGCCGGATGCGGACCGGCCACGGCGGCAACGGCCACAAATGCGAGGACCGCAAGAACCACACCGAGGAGGATGCGCGTCAGCAGCGCCGTGCGGGTGATGCCAAGGAGGTTCACGCCGGTGAGTGCCACCACCGCTGCCACGGCAACGGGGATGGCGTAGCCGCCGCCAACGTAGCTGCCGAACGTCAGGGCCATCGCCGCGCACGACGCCGTTTTTCCCGTCACAAAGCCCCAGCCGGCCAGGAACCCGGCCCACTCGCCCAGCTGCTTCCGACCGTAAACGTAGGTGCCGCCGCTGGTGGGATACCGGGCGGCCAAGGCAGCCGAAGCCACCGCATTGCAGTACGCCACGGCGCCGGCAATGGCCACCGCGGCGGGCAGCAGCGTTCCAGCCAGGGCGGCGGCCGGGCCAAACACCACAAACACGCCGGCGCCCAGCATCGAGCCGAGTCCGATCGCGGTGGCATCGGCGGTGGTGAGCCGCCGCTCAAGCTGCCGGTGTGCGTCCATGGGGTACGGGTGTCCTTCCAGCGGGTAAACTCGATCGGGATTGCTCCCGCAGCGATCCTATTGACTTCCCACTGTTTTCCCGCAGAAAGGCGTGCTGTGCTGCGCACACATGACCTCGGATCCCTTCGTTCCGAGCACATTGGACAAACCGTAACCCTGGCCGGCTGGGTGGGCCGCCGTCGTGACCACGGTGGTGTGGCCTTCGTGGATCTCCGCGATGCATCCGGCGTGGCCCAGGTTGTGGTCCGTGAAGAAGAAGTGTTCCACGGGCTGCGCAACGAGTACGTCCTGCAGGTCACCGGCACCGTCTCCAAGCGTCCCGACGGCAACGAAAACCCCGCGCTGGCCACCGGCACCGTCGAGGTCATCGCCGAGGACGTCACCATCCTCAACACCTCTGACCCGTTGCCGTTCCAGATCGATGAGCACGTCGAAGTGGGCGAGGAAGCGCGGCTGAAGCACCGCTACCTGGACCTGCGCCGCCCCGGCCCCGCCCGCAACCTGCGGCTCCGCTCCGAAGCCAACCGGGTGGCGCGCGACCTGCTCCACCAGGACGGCTTCGTTGAGATCGAGACGCCCACGCTGACGCGTTCGACGCCGGAAGGCGCCCGCGACTTTGTGGTTCCGGCACGCCTGGCGCCGGGTTCCTGGTACGCCCTGCCGCAGTCGCCGCAGCTTTTCAAACAGCTGCTGCAGGTGGGCGGCTTCGAGAAGTACTACCAGATCGCCCGCTGCTACCGCGATGAGGACTTCCGTGCGGACCGCCAGCCGGAATTCACCCAGCTGGACATCGAAGCCAGCTTCGTGGAGCAGGACGACATCATCGCCCTGGGCGAAGGCATCGTCAGCGCGCTGTGGAAGCTGATCGACGTGGAGATCCCCACGCCCATCCAGCGCATCACGTACCACGACGCCATGGCGCGGTTCGGATCGGACAAGCCGGACCTGCGTTTTGGTGTGGAGCTTACGGAACTCACCGAATTCTTCAAGGACACCAACTTCGGCGTCTTCAAGGCACCCTACGTGGGGGCCGTGGTGATGCCGGGCGGCGCCTCGCAGCCACGCCGCACCCTGGACGGCTGGCAGGAATTCGCCAAGCAGCGCGGCCACAAGGGCCTGGCGTACGTCCTGTTCAAGGAGGACGGCGAACTGGCCGGCCCCGTGGCCAAGAACCTCACGGCTGCCGAGCGCGAAGGCCTGGCCGGCGCCGTGGGCGCACAGCCCGGCGACTGCATCTTCTTCGCCGCTGGTGAGAAGTCAGCGGCCCGCGCCCTCCTGGGCGCTGCCCGCGTGGAGATCGGCCACCGCACCGGCCTGATCAACCCGGCCGACTGGGCCTTCTGCTGGGTGGTGGACGCGCCGATGTTTGAACCTGCCGCCGCCGCCGTCGCCTCCGGTGACGTGGCAGTGGGCGCCGGCAAGTGGACCGCCGTGCACCACGCGTTCACCTCGCCGAAGCCCGAGTTCCTGGCCACCTTCGACACCGACCCCGAGCCGGCACTGGCCTACGCCTACGACATCGTCTGCAACGGCAACGAAATCGGCGGCGGCTCCATCCGTATCCACCAGAGCGACGTCCAGGAACGTGTCTTCGAGGTCATGGGACTCTCGAAGGAAGACGCCCAGGAGAAGTTCGGCTTCCTGCTGGAGGGCTTTAAGTACGGCGCCCCGCCGCACGGCGGCATCGCCTTCGGCTGGGACCGCGTTGTGGCACTGCTCTCCGGTGTGGAGTCCATCCGCGATGTCATCGCCTTCCCCAAGACGGGCAACGGCTACGACCCGCTGACCGCCGCGCCGGCGCCCATCACGGCCCAGCAGCGCAAGGAAGCCGGCGTGGACTTCAAGCCCGAAGCCAAACCGGCCGGGGCCGCCAAGGCCACCGCAGCCAACTAGGCCCGCAACCCGGCGCACGGCGCTGCAGGAGGCTCCCCGCGCCAGCCGGGAGCCTCCTGCCGTTAACGAAGGAATACCAGTGACCACACCAGCCGCCGGAACCACGCCGGACCCCCTCGCCGGGCTGGAGGGCGCCATGGACGCCGCCTGGCCCGCGCCGGACCGGGAAAACGTTGGCAGCTGGGTCCTGCGGGCCGCCGACGGCGTCACGCAGCGGGCCAACTCCATCTGGCCCCGGCCGGAACCGGCCGGCAGCGACCCGGCCGTGCTCCTGCGGCAGGCCCGGGCCTGGTACCGCAGCCGGCGGCTGCCCGTCATCTTCCAGCTGATGGCAGGCCCGGCCGGCACGGCGCTCCATCAGTTCCTGGATACCGAGGGTTTTACCCGGCAGTCCGAAACCCTTGTTATGGCCCGGGGGCCCTGGCAAGCGGCCGCGGGCCCAGACCCCGAAGTCAACATCGCCGATGAACCGTCCGCGGAGTGGCTGCGGCTGTGGTGGCAGGTGGACGGCCGCGGCGGTGACGCCGCCATGGCGACAGCCCGCACCATCCTGACGGGCTGCCCCGCCCTGTACGCCCTGGTGCGCGATCCCGGCGGCCAGCCTGCCGCCGTCGGCCGCCTTGCCCTGCCTGCGCAGCAGCCCGGTTGGGGCGGGATCTACAGCATGGCCACCCACCCGGACGCCCGCCGCCGCGGGTACGCCAGCCAGGTCCTGGAGGCCCTGCTGGATGCCGGCGCTGCCCGCGGGCTGGACAACTACTGGTTGCTGGTGACGGCGGCCAACACCGGTGCGCAACAGCTCTACGCGGCAGCCGGTTTCGTCGAAACGGGGCGCTACGAGTACCGGCAGGAACGGCCGCAGCGGGCCCGGACCGGCTGCTGACCGGCTTCACGGAGACGGCCTACGCGGGTTCTGTCACCTGGATCCGGACGGAGCAGGCATCGGCCGCGGCTTTTTTCAGGACGGCGGCACGCGGTTCCGGCACATCCAGGTACGCCAACCTCGGCAAGGTGGCGTAGGGCCGGAGCGAGGGGTGGGCCAGGACCAGCTCCGCAAGGCTCCGGTCGCCGCCGGGAACCAGGTATTCAAAGCCGGCTGCGGCAAAGATGGGTTCCGCCTGGGCCGCCACGGCGTCCACCAGGGCATCCGCCTGGTTGGCGCGCCGCCGGGCGAAACGTTGCTGGGACTGGCCACCGGCGGCCGTCCGTGACTGGACGTACCGGGTGCCTGCCTTGGACGCCAGCAGCCGGCCCTCGGTGGCGACACCGGCCGCGTACCCGCCGCGGCGCACCAGCAGCAGCCCCAGCCGCCGCGGCTGGGCCGCCAGCGACGCGAGCCGTTCCAGCCCGTCGGAACCGCGGCCGGGCCTGCCGTCCACGGGCCATGGCGCCTGCAGCAGCGCTCCGGTGCCGTCCCCGGCGCGAAGCCGCAGCCCGTCGTCGTCATCATGGAGCCGGTAGCCGCCATGTGACGCGCCAAACCGTTCGGCCCAGCCCTGGAGCCGGTGGCCTGGGACAAAAGCGGTCCGGACGGACGGCTGGCCGGTGGCGGGGGACGGCATGGGGGAATCCTTTGGCGGCAGGGCGGCGAAAACGCACGGTGAACTGGAAGTAGCCTATCCATGTGGAAGATCTCTTTGGGCAAGGACCGGACAACGACGACGACGATGCCCCCGCCGCTGCACGGGGAACCGGCGCGAAGGCCTCGCCGCGCAGCCCACTCGCCGTACGGATGCGGCCAAAAAACCTGGACGAAGTGGTGGGCCAGCAGCACCTGCTGGGCTCCGGCTCACCCCTGCGCCAGCTTGCCGCCGGCGCCAACGCGGCCGGTCCCGCCGGGCCCAGTTCACTGATTCTCTGGGGCCCGCCCGGAACCGGAAAAACCACGCTGGCGCACGTGATCGCCCGCGGCCCGGGCCGGAAATTCGTTGAACTGTCCGCCATCACTGCCGGCGTCAAAGACGTGCGGCGGGTCATGGACGAGGCCCTCACCGCGCGGGACCTCTACAAAACCACCACCGTGCTGTTCCTGGACGAGATCCACCGGTTCAACAAGGCCCAACAGGACGCCCTCCTGCCGGGAGTGGAAAACCGGTGGGTGGTGCTGGTGGCCGCCACCACCGAAAACCCGTCCTTCTCCGTGGTGTCACCGCTGTTGTCCCGCTCCCTGCTGCTCACGCTGAAGCCGCTGACCGACGCGGACGTGGAGGGCCTCCTGGGCCGGGCCGTGGCAGACCACCGCGGCCTCGACGGCAAGGTGGAGCTGTCCCCGGACGCTCTGGCGCACCTGGTGCGGCTCTCCGGCGGGGATGCCCGCCGCGCGCTGACCGCCCTGGAAGCCGCCGCCGGTGTTGCCTTCGGCGACTCGGATGACGCCGGCGCCGGCATTATCGCCGTGGAACTGAAGCACACCGAGCGGGCGCTGGACGTGGCAGCCGTCCGCTACGACCGGGCGGGGGACCAGCACTACGACGTGGCCAGCGCCTTCATCAAATCCATCCGCGGCTCCGACGTCGACGCAGCCCTGCACTACCTGGCCCGCATGCTCGAGGCGGGGGAGGACCCCCGCTTTGTGGCCCGTCGGATTGTGATCTCCGCCGCGGAGGACGTTGGCATGGCGGATCCCACCGCGTTGCAGACCGCTGTGGCCGCAGCCCAGGCCGTCCAGCTGATCGGCATGCCGGAGGGTCGGATCATCCTGGCCGAAGCGGTGGTGCACCTGGCCACGGCCCCCAAGTCCAACGCCGCGTACATGGGCATCAACAAGGCCATCGCCGATGTCCGCGCCGGCCTGGGCATTGGCATCCCGGCGCACCTGCGCGACGCGCACTACCCCGGCTCGAAACAGCTGGGCCACGGCCAGGGATACAAGTACGCGCACGACGCCCCGCATGGCGTGGCCACCCAGCAGTATCCGCCCGATGACATCGTGGGCAAGGACTACTACCAGCCCACCGCCAACGGCGCCGAACGGGACATCGCCGTCCGGCTGGAGCGGCTGCGGAAGATTGTCAGGGGCAGGTAGGCCACATGCTAGGATTGATGTTTGTCTGGCAAGGTTCGGGCGCCCAATCACCGAAAAATTTTTTCGATCCGGTTGTGCCCTGCGCCCAGTAGCAAAAGGCAGCGGTTGGCCGATGCTCTCCATTATGGAGGCCAGTAACACTGACACACCGCAGATATTGGAAGGACACAAGTGGCTAACAACACTCGTGCTCGCCGTACCGCACGCCTGTCGCGTGCACTCGGCATCGCTCTGACCCCCAAGGCCGCCAAGTACATGGAGCGCCGTCCGTACGGCCCCGGTGAGCATGGCCGTGCCCGCAAGAAGCAGGACTCGGACTACGCCGTACGCCTCCGCGAAAAGCAGCGTCTGCGCGCCCAGTACGGCATCCGCGAAGCACAGATGACCCGTGCCTTCGAAGAAGCCCGCCGCACCAAGGGCCTGACCGGTGAGAACCTCATCGAGCTGCTCGAAATGCGTCTTGACGCCCTGGTCCTGCGTGCCGGCTTCGCCCGCACCATCGCCCAGGCCCGCCAGCTGGTTGTGCACCGCCACATCCTGGTTGACGGTATCCGCGTTGACCGCCCGTCGTTCCGCGTCGGCGAAGGCCAGCTCGTCCACGTCCACAGCCGCAGCGAGACCATGGTCCCGCTCCAGGTTGCAGCAGCCGGCGCACACCGCGACGTTCTGCCCAACGTTCCGGCTTACCTTGACGTCAAGCTCGAGGCACTCCAGGCCCGCCTGGTCCGTCGCCCCAAGCGCTCCGAGGTCCCCGTGACCTGCGAAGAGCAGCTCGTCGTCGAATTCTACGCACGCTAAATTCCAGCAGCGTATCCAAAGAAGCCCGTGGCAAGCGCCACGGGCTTCTTTGTATGTAAGGTACTTGGGGGACATCTGCAGGACGCGCAAGGCGCGGGCCCGCGGACGTCGAACCGAACCACAGAATTACAAGGAGTTGAATCGTTTATGTCTGGTGGCGATATTGCCGGCCTGATCGCTGCCGGGGTGTTTGCGCTCCTGGTGCTGCTGCTCGCGGTGCCCATCCTCAAGCTGGGGCGGGTGTTTGATGAGGTCCGTACCTCCATCCGGTCCCTGAGCGACGGGGCCACGCCCCTCATGGATGAGGTCACCGCCACGGTGTCCACCACCAACCAACAGCTGAAGAAGGTGGATGGCATCTCGTCCAACGTCTCGGACGCCACCGCCAACCTTTCGGCATTGTCCTCCCTGGTGGCAGCAACCGTCGGTTCGCCGCTGATCAAGGTGGCCGCCTTCAGTTACGGCGTGCGCACCGCGCTGGCCAACCGCCGGAAACCCGCCGCCGGCCGCCGCAGCCGCTGAGTTCCGGAAAGGACATCACATGAAACGACTTGTCTGGATGGGAATCGGCGTGGCCATCGGCGTCATCGCGTTCCGCAAAGTAACCGAAGCCCAGGCCACGCTGGGCCCGGAGGGCCTCAACCGGGCCGTTGGACGGCTGGCGGACGGGGTCTACGACTTCGCCGACACCGTCCGCGCCGGTATGCGCGAACGGGAAACCGACCTCCGCGCCGCGCTCGGCATCGAATCGGCGGAGGTGGCACGCCGCTGAGCCGCGGCGCCCACGCTTTCCACCCGCAATGAACCGGCAGCGACCACCCGAAACGTCCCTGCCGCACAACGAATTTCCTCCGCGCCAACAGCCGCGCGGACCAAGAAGGGTATAAAACAGCTCATGAAGTCGCAGGAGATCACGAAGCGCTGGGTGGACTTTTTTGTCAGCAAGGGCCACACCGCGGTGCCGTCCGCCTCGCTGGTTTCCAGCGATCCCTCGCTGCTGTTCACGGTGGCCGGCATGGTGCCGTTCATCCCGTACCTGACGGCCCGCGAAGAGGCCCCCTACGCCCGCGCCACCAGCGTGCAGAAATGCATCCGCACCGGCGACATCGAGGAAGTGGGCAAGACCGCCCGGCACGGCACCTTCTTCCAGATGTGCGGCAACTTCTCCTTCGGCGACTACTTCAAGGAAGACGCCATCAGGTACGCCTGGGAGCTGCTCACCACCAGCGTGGCCGACGGCGGCTACGGCCTGCCGCCCGAGCGCCTTTGGGTGACGGTTTATGAGGAAGACGATGAAGCCAAGGAACTGTGGCTGAAGAACACCGGAGTTCCGGCGGAACGCATCCAGAAGATGGGCAAAGCCGACAACTACTGGAACACCGGCCAGCCGGGCCCGGCCGGCCCCTGCTCCGAAATCTACTACGACCGTGGGCCTGCCTACGGCATCGAGGGCGGCCCGCTCGCTGACGAGACCCGGTACATTGAAATCTGGAACCTCGTGTTTATGCAGTACCAGATCGACAACGTCCGCTCCAAGGACGACTTCGACATCGTCGGTGAGCTGCCCAAGAAGAACATCGACACCGGCCTGGGCATGGAGCGGCTGGCCATGATCCTCCAGGGTGTCGAAAACATGTACGAGACCGACCAGGTCCGTCCCGTGATCGACAAGGCCGCCGAGCTCTCCGGCAGGGAATATACCTCCGCCGAAACCCCGGATGACCCCCACCACACGGACGATGTCCGGATGCGCGTTGTTGGCGACCACATCCGGTCCGCCCTGATGCTGATTTCGGACGGCGTCACCCCCTCCAACGAAGGCCGCGGCTACGTCCTGCGCCGGCTCATCCGCCGCGCCGTCAGGTCCATGCGCCTCCTCGGCGTTGAAGCGGCCTGCCTGCCCAGCCTGCTGCCGGCCTCCCGGGACGCCATGAAGGGTGTCTACCCCGTGGTGGACACCGACTTCGCCCGGATCAGCCGGATCGCCTACGCCGAAGAAAAGGCCTTCCTGCGCACCATCGCCTCCGGAACGGCCCGGCTGGAGGATGCCGTCAAGGAATCCAAGGCCGCCAACACGCAGCTCTCCGGCGCGGACGCCTTCGCCCTGCACGACACCTATGGCTTCCCCATCGACCTCACCCTGGAAATGGCCGAAGAGGCCGGACTCAAGGTGGACGAGCCCGCCTTCCGGGCCCTGATGCTGGAACAGCGCCAGCGCGCCCAGGCCGACGCCAAGGGCAAAAAGGGCGGCCACGCCGACCTCAGCGCCTTCCAGGAGATCCTCACCCAGGGCGAGACGGTCTTCACCGGCTACACCGAGCTCGACGGCGAATCCCGGGTCCGCGGCCTGCTCGCCGCAGGGCGCCCGGTTCAGCAGGCTTCCACGGGCGATGAGATCGAACTGGTCCTGGCCGAGACGCCGTTCTACGCCGAGGCCGGCGGCCAGTCAGCCGACACGGGCCTCATCACCGGCGACGGGTTCGTCGTTGAGGTCCTGGACGTCCAGCGCCCACTGAAGGGCCTCAGCGTCCACAAGGCAATCGTCCGCGAGGGCGAAATCGGTGCGGACTCGCTGGTCCGTGCAGCCGTGGACCGTGAACGCCGGCACGCCGCCGAGCAGGCACACACCGGCACGCACATCGTGCACGCCGCGCTGCACCAGATCCTCGGCCCGGAAGCCACCCAGCGAGGCTCCTTCAACAAGGCCGGCTACCTTCGCTTCGACTTCGCCTGGGGCGAAGGCCTGAGCACCGCCACAAGGTCCGAGATCGAAGAGGTTTCCAACCTGGCGATCCGCAACAACTACGCGGTCCGGACCAACGTCATGGGCCTCGCCGAAGCCAAGGCGCTCGGCGCCATGGCACTGTTCGGCGAGAACTACGGCAGCGAAGTACGGGTTGTGGAGATCGATGGCGCCTGGTCCCGTGAGCTTTGCGGCGGCACCCACGTTGCCAACACCTCGCTGATCGGCAGCCTGTCGCTCCTGGGCGAGCAATCCGTTGGTTCAGGAAACCGCCGCGTCGAGGCGTTTGTGGGCATGGAGGCCTTCCGGCACCTCGCCGCGGAACGCGCCCTGGTGACGGAGCTGACCGACCTGCTGAAGGTCCCGTCGGGCCAACTGGCCGACCGGATCGCCACAACACTGGCGAAGCTCAAGGCGACCGAGAAGGAACTGGACCGCCTCCGCAAGGAGCAACTGGCAGCCGCGGCAGGCCAGCTCGTCAGCAGTGCCCGCGACGCCGGTGGCGTCAGCGTTGTGGCCCACGACGCCGGCACTGTCAGCGGCGCGGACGACCTCCGGGGCCTGGCCCTGGACCTGCGGACCCGGCTCGGATCCGCGGCAGCCGCCGTGGCCGTCGCCGGTGTTGCCAACGGGCGGCCGGTCATCCTGGTTGCCACCAACGAAGCTGCCCGGGAAGCCGGCGTTAAGGCCGGTGCCCTGGTCCGGCTCGCCGCCGGGATCCTTGGCGGCGGCGGTGGCGGCAAGGACGACGTCGCCCAGGGCGGCGGCACGGACGCAGCCAAGGTTGGCGAGGCCCTGGCCGCGGTGACCGACTCGATCGCGCGGCGATAACCGCTTCATGGACAATCCTGCAACATCCGGCGGCTACCCCCAGGGCGTGAAACTGGGGGTGGACGTTGGTACCGTGCGGGTGGGGATTGCCATCTGCGACCGTGACTCCATCCTGGCTACGCCGTACAAAACGCTGGACCGCAACGCGAAAAAGAACTCCGACATCAGGGTCATCGCCAACCTGGTGGCCGAACTGGGCGCCGTGCAGGTCATTGTGGGGCTGCCGCGCACCATGAAGGGCGAGGAACACGCGTCCGCACGGATGGCCACCGACTATGCCCTGCTGCTCGCCACAGAGCTGTCGAACCGGTCGCTGGACGTGCCGGTGACGCTCGTGGATGAGCGGCTCAGCAGCGTTTCGGCGCACCGGAGCCTGCGCGAAGCTGGCATGAGCAGCCGGGATCACCGTAAAGTAGTGGATCAGGTCGCTGCTGCGGGCATACTCCAGCACGCCATAGACATGCAAAAAGCCAGGGGAACGGATGTCGGCTCACGTGTGAGCGCTCCTTCCCTTTCCGTGGACTTGGGGGTCAGCGGGGCTGGGGAGCCATTCCCTGCTCCGCCGGGAAACGCGGCCCGATCTTCAGATAATGGAAGGCAACAGTGAGTCCTGCCAACAGTGACGATGCTTCCGGTGCCCACGATGCCGGCGCGGCCCGGCCGCTGACCCGCAAGGAAATCCGGGAACGCGAGAAGCACCTCAACGACGGCCCCGGCCCGGAGCTGCAAGAGGGCGCCGGCCCCGCCGTTCCGCCGCAACCCTCAGCGCCGCCCGCAACGGCAGGCATTCCCGCCGTTCCCGACGCGCTGCCTTCCATCCAGGATGCGCACCATGACGACGCCGCCCACTCGGACCAGTACGGCCAGCCCGACCCGGCCTACGCGGACCCGGCCGACCGGGAACCCGCGTACGCCGTGCATCACCAACAGCAGGCAGATGCGCACCCGGACGGCACATACGACGACGGCGCGCACCACGGTGCCGGCAGCCAACACAGCGGGGACCACCACGATGCCCACCACCTTGCTGATGCCCAGCACGCTGACGAGCACCACGAATTGCTGCCCGGTTCGGCGGCGGTCCAGGTAGTGGCGAAGCCCTCCCGGAAGGTCCGGCGGCGGCGCCGCTTCCTCGCCCTGTTGATCACCCTCGCCGTTTTTGTGGCGGCCGTGGCCGTCGGTGCCCAATTCCTCAAACCCCTCCTGGGCAGCGACCAGGCCGCCGACTTCCCGGGCCCGGGAAGTGGTGAGGTGCAGGTGACAGTGGACAACGGCGAAGGCACCCGCTCGGTGGCTGCGGATCTTGAAAGCAAGCGCGTGGTGGCCAACGCCGACACCTTCCTGCAGGCGTTCGCAGCCTCCGGGGGAGTCCTTGCCCCTGGGGACTACACCTTCAAGGCTGAAATGAAGAACACCGACGCCGTGGACGTGCTGCTCGGAAAGAGCCAGGCGAAGGTCATCTACATCGCCCTGAGCGCCGGGCTGCGCGTCGGCGAATCGCTGCAGGCAATCGCCGACGGCTCCGGCGTCACCGTCCAGCAACTCCAGGCTTTCAACAATGCGCCGGCCCAGTTCGGGCTGCCGGCCACGGCGAAAAACCTCGAAGGATACCTGGCACCGGGCGAGTACCGGTTCCCCCTGGGCACCCCGGCCAAGGAGATCCTGCAGAAACTTGTCAGCACCACCGTTGACGAGCTTAAATCCCAGGGCATCACCGACCCCGCCAAGCAATACGAAGCCGTGACGGTGGCCAGCATCGTCCAGGCTGAAGGCGGCCAGGCCGAGTACGGCGATGTGGCCGGTGCCATCTACAACAGGCTCAAGCCCAACGACCAGACCGGCGGCTTCCTCCAGGTCGACTCCGCCGTCACGTACGGGCTGGGCACCAAGAGCTTCAACTTCACCGATGAAGAGCGCAAGGACAAGTCCAACCTGTACAACACCTACGCCAACCCCGGCCTTCCGCCGGGCCCCATCGGCTCGCCGGGCAAAACAGCCATCGACGCGGCGGCCAAGCCGAAGGCGAACGACTACCTGTACTGGGTCACCGTCAACCTCGATACCAAGGAGACCAAGTTCTCCCGGACGCTGGCTGAGCACAACGTGTTTGTGGAGCAGTACAACACCTGGTGCATGGCCAACGCGGGACGTTGCACATGAGCCTAAGGGCTGCCGTCCTGGGCCACCCGATCAGCCATTCGAAATCACCGGCGCTGCACCTTGCCGCGTACGCCAAGCTCGGCGTGGAGATCGGCTACACGGCCATCGACGTCACCGAGGAACTCCTGCCGGCGCTAATGCGCCAGGTCCGCGGGCAGGCCGGCTGGTGCGGGCTCTCCGTGACCATGCCGCTGAAAACCGCCATGCTGCGGCAGGTGGACCAGGTCCGGGGCGTTGCGCAGACCCTCGGCGTGGTGAACACCGTCTCCTTCGAGGTCCATGCTGGCGGATTCCGGACCGTCGGGTCCAACACCGACGTGGCCGGAATCGTCAACGCGCTGCGGTATGCCGGCGCCGGCGCCACGCCGGCTGGCGTGGTGCTGGGCGGCGGCGGTACGGCCGCCGCCGCCGTGGCTGCACTGCGGGATCTTGGCGCAGCAACCGTGACGGTCATCGTCCGCGACCCCGCCCGGACCGCTGAGGTGCGCGCCGCCGCGGACAGCCTGGGCGTGGCCTTGGATATCCGTGACATGGCCGGCGCCGCTTCCGTCCTGGCTGCTGCCGACGTCGTAATTTCCACCCTGCCGCCCCGCGCCGCGGACGGGCTGGCTGCGCAGGTCGCTGCCCTGAAAACCGCCACCCCGGGCGTTTTGCTGGATGTGGCCTACGACCCATGGCCCAGTCTCCTGGCATCCGTTTGGGAGACCGGCGGCGGTGCCGTGGTGCCCGGGCTGGAGATGCTCCTGTACCAGGCGGTGGAGCAGGTCCGCCTGTTCACCGGCCGGGGTGCGGACGTTAATGGAGCTGTCATAGATGTGATGTGTGACGCAGTCGGCCTTGCCCGACGGGCGTTCTAACCGCCCTACGTGGCAGGATGGAAATTATGCGTTGGTTGACTGCCGGTGAATCCCATGGCCCGGCTCTGATGGGAATTATTGAAGGCGTCCCCGCCGGTGTGGAAATCACCAGCGGGCACATCGCGGACTCTTTGGCACGCCGCCGCCTGGGCTACGGGCGCGGCGCGCGGATGAAGTTTGAGCAGGATGTTGTCACCATTCTTGGTGGCGTCCGGCACGGCCTCACCCAGGGCGGCCCGGTGGCCATCCAGGTGGCCAACACCGAGTGGCCCAAATGGGAACAGATCATGGCCTCCGACCCCGTTGCGCCCGAAATCCTCGCCGACCAGGCCCGGAACGCGCCCCTGACCCGGCCGCGGCCCGGCCACGCCGACTTCACCGGCATGCAGAAGTACGGCTTCGACGAGGCCCGTCCCGTGCTGGAACGGGCCAGCGCCCGCGAAACCGCCACCCGCGTGGCCATGGGTGCCGTTGCCGGTTCGTTCCTCAAGCACCTGGGCATCGAACTGGTCAGCCATACCGTCTCCATTGCCAGCGTCACCGTGCCCGAAGGCCGGCCGCTGCCCGTTCCCCGGGACGTCATCGCCCTGGACGCGGACCCGCTGCGGTGCTTTGACCGGGAAACTTCCGACGCCATGGTGGCCGAAGTGGACGCGGCGCACAAGGAAGGCGAAACACTCGGCGGCGTTGTCGAGGTCCTCGCCTACGGGCTCCCGCCGGGACTTGGCAGCTACGTGCACTGGGACCGGCGGCTGGATTCCCGGCTCGCCGCGGCGCTGATGGGCATCCAGGCCATCAAGGGCGTCGAAGTGGGTGACGGTTTCCTGACCGCCGCCCGCCGCGGTTCCGCCGCGCACGACGAGATTGTCCGCGACTCCGACGGCCGGATCAGCCGCACCAGCAACCGCGCAGGCGGCATCGAAGGCGGCATGAGCATCGGCGACGTACTGCGGGTCCGCGCCGCGATGAAGCCCATCGCCACGGTGCCCCGGGCGCTGAAAACCATCGACGTCAGCACCGGCGAGGCCGCCAAGGCCCACCACCAGCGATCGGACGTCTGTGCCGTCCCCGCTGCCGGGGTTGTGGCCGAGGCCATGGTGGCCCTGGTCCTGGCAGAGGCAGTCATCGAGAAGTTCGGTGGCGACTCCGTGGCGGAAACCGCACGGAACATCAAGGGTTACCTGGACAATATTCCGGCAGCCCTGGACTCGATCGGCCACTAGTGCAGCACCGCAGCCACTCCGGTCCTGCGGACCAGCGGCCAATCGTCCTGATCGGCCCCATGGCCGTGGGCAAGTCCGCCATCGGCCACCAGCTTGCCCAGCAGCTCGGTGCCCCGTTTGTGGACACGGACGCCGTTATTGTGGCCGGCCACGGCAGCATCGCGGACATTTTCGCCTGCCGCGGCGAACACGCCTTCCGTGAAATCGAGGCGCGCACTGTGGCCGGTGTAGTGGATGCAGCCGCCGGGACGGGCACCGTCATCTCCCTGGGTGGGGGAGCGGTCCTTGACTCCGGCACCCAGCAGGTCATCGGCAACTGCACGGTGGTGTACCTCGAATGCGACGCGTCCACCGTCGCCGGCCGGATCGCCAGGAATTCCAGCCGGCCGTTGCTGGCAGGCGACGCCATGGGCCGCTGGACCACCATGTTTGCCACCCGCCAGCCCGTCTATGAACGGCTGGCTGACATCACCCTGGACGTGCGGCACGGCTCGGTTTCCGAGCTTGGCGGACGGCTGGAAGCAGCACTGCGGAGCTACGCAGCTGCCCGACAGGAAGTTGAGAAGTGAGCACCGAATCAACAGTCATCAAAGTCACCGGCGACGCCGCTGCCAGCAACTACGACGTGGTGGTGGGACGCGGCCTGCTCGGTGAACTGCCGGCGTTGCTCGGTGAACGGGTCCGGCGGGTACTGGTGATCCATCCGCGCGCGCTCCGCCTCACCGGCGATACCGTCCGCGATGAGCTGGCGGCCGCCGGGTTCACTTCCCTGACCGCCGAAATCCCCGACGCGGAAGAAGGCAAACACATCCAGGTGGCCGCGTTCTGCTGGCAGGTCCTGGGCCAGAACGACTTCACCCGCTCCGACGCGATTGTGGCAGTGGGCGGCGGAGCCGTGACGGACCTGGCCGGTTTTGTGGCCGCCACCTGGCTGCGCGGGGTCAAGGTCATCCACATGCCCACCAGCCTGCTGGGCATGGTGGACGCGTCCGTGGGCGGCAAAACGGGCATTAATACGGCCGAAGGAAAAAACCTGGTGGGCTCCTTCCACCCGCCCGCCGGTGTCCTGGTTGACCTGGACACGCTGGCCACACTGCCTAAAAACGAAATCATCTCGGGCCTGGCCGAGGTCATCAAGTGCGGGTTCATCGCCGACCCCGCCATCCTGGACCTGCTGGAAAAGGACGCCGCCGCCGTGGTGGACCCGCAGTCTGCGGTGCTCCGCGAACTGATCGAACGGGCCATCTCCGTCAAGGCCAAGGTGGTCTCCGAGGACCTCAAGGAAGCCGGCCTGCGGGAATACCTGAACTACGGCCACACCTTGGGCCACGCGATCGAACTGGTGGAACGCTACTCCTGGCGGCACGGCGCCGCGGTCTCCGTCGGCATGATGTTCGCCGCTGAACTTGCCCGCAGTGTGGGCCGGCTCAGCGACGTCGACGCCGACAGGCACCGGAGCATCCTGGAAGGGCTGGGGCTGCCCGTCACCTACCGGCGGGACCGCTGGCAGGGCCTGCTGGACGGCATGCGCCGGGACAAGAAGTCCCGCGGTGACCTGCTGCGGTTCGTAGTGCTCGACGGCGTCGCCAAACCAGGGATCCTGGACGTTCCGGACACGTCCCTGTTGTTCGCCGCCTACCAGGAAATAGCTTCCTGATGCAGGGCGACCTGGCAGGAACGGCCGACTGGCCCGAAGCCGGCTTCCCCGGCGTCAGGATCAACCCCGAAACCCTGCTGCCGCAGGTGATCAACCCTGAGACGTGCCGTGCGGCCCTGGAAGCGTCGGTGGATCCCGCGGACGCCATTTTTGTCCTGCTGGTGGAAGGACACTCGTCCGAGGCCGCCGAGCTTTTGGCTGACGCCCGCTTCCGCGACCCTGAGTCCTTCAAGCTCCGGGCGTTCGAAGCCGAGGTGCTGCGGGTCTCCAACCGCCTGGACGTGGCCGTGGACCTGTTCCGGCAGCTCCTGGCGGAGGTGCAGGGCACCCCCCGGGAAGCCATGGCGCTGCAGTTCCTGGGCAAAACCCAATACACCGCCGGGCAGACCTCAGCCGCCGTCGAGTCCTTCGCCCGGGCCCTTGACCTCCGCGTCGCCGCATCCGCTGATGCCGCCCTGATCTACTCCTCCACCGTGGCGCTCCGACGGGCCCGCGACGTCCTGGATCTGGCCTGCTGAGGGCCGGTCGCGGGACCGGACGGCAGGACCGGTCCAATTACCGGTAGAATGGTTCTTGGATTTTTGACAAACACGCGCCGGCAAGCCGTTTGGCGTGCCCGCCCGGCATACAGCGTCTGCACGCAACCCGATACGGAAACCTGAGGAAACAGTGGCAACCACTAACGACATCAAGAACGGTACGGTCCTGAAGCTTGAGGGCCAGCTCTGGAACATCATTGAATTCCAGCACGTCAAGCCCGGCAAGGGTGGCGCCTTCGTCCGCACCAAGATGCGCAACGTGATGTCCGGCAAGGTTGTCGACAAGACGTTCAACGCCGGGCTCAAGATCGAGACCGCCACCGTTGACCGCCGCGACTACCAGTACCTGTACCAGGACGGTGCGGACTACGTGTTTATGGACACCTCGGACTACGACCAGATCACCGTGTCCGCCGCCACCGTAGGCGACGCCACCAACTTCATGCTTGAGAACCAGATGGTCAACATCGCGATCCACGAAGGCAACCCGCTCTACATCGAGCTGCCGCCCAGCGTTGTACTCGAAATCACCTACACCGAACCGGGCCTGCAGGGCGACCGTTCGTCCGCCGGTACCAAGCCGGCCACCCTGGAAACCGGCTACGAGATCCAGGTCCCGCTCTTCGTGGAGAACAACACCAAGGTCAAGGTGGACACCCGTGATGGCAGCTACCTCGGCCGGGTTTCCGAGTAGTGAGCGCACGCGGTAAAGCCCGGACCAAGGCGCTGGACGTACTTTTTGAGGCCGAGCAGCGTTCAGTGTCTGCCTTTGATGTCCTCCGCGCCCGTCGGGAAAAGACTGACCAGATCATCAACCCTTACACCCTGGAAATCGTTGAGGGTGTGGTCTCCCAGCAGCCCACCATCGACGAGTTCCTCGAAACGTACTCCCAGGGTTGGACGCTGGAGCGGATGCCCTCGGTTGACCGCATCATCCTGCGGATCGGCACCTGGGAACTGCTCTACAACGACGACGTCCCCGACGGTGTTGCGGTCAGCGAAGCAGTAGCGCTGGCCAAGACGCTGTCCACTGACGAGTCGCCGCAGTTCATCAACGGCCTCCTGGGCCGGCTGCAGCAGTTGAAACCCTCACTGCTGGCCTAACCCGGGCCATCTACTGGTTACGGAAGGCCCCGCTCCTCTGAGCGGGGCCTTTTGTGCATCCGGCTCAGCCCGCCACGGAGGCCCGGAGCGCCAGGACCCGTTGCAGCTGCTGCCGCTCCTCCGCCTGGTGCAGCGGGACGTCCCTGCCGCTGAGGATGCGCTGGCGGATGTTGGCCAACCGGGTGGCGGCTCTGATGAAGTCCTTCATCTGCCGTTTCCGGCCGTAGCCTGCCGCCCATGCCAGGGCCGCCCGGCGGCCGGCCAGGGTGGCCAGCAACTGCACCTCCTGGGCAGTGAACCAGCCGGCAGCCGAATACTCCAGCAGCCGCTGCCGGGTCAGCCGCTTCTCGGCAACGCGCAGCAGGATGATGCCGGCCACGGCGAGCAGGAAGATGGGCACCTGGACCAGCGCGTAATCAAGCAGGAAGCCCTGGCCCATGCTGTTCCAGCGGTTGTGCAGGAGCATGGCCGGGAGCAGCCCCACAAAAAACGCGGCCACCGAGGCGCCGGCATGCCAGCGCCGGGCTGCGAAGCCCATGACCAGGCCGGTGGTGCCGGTGAATAAGGCATGCGCAAAAGGCGACATGATGCCCCGGAGGAAAAACACCTGGGCAAAGTCGCCCGCGGGGTCCGTGGATTCCGCGATGGCCCGGCCGAAATACAGGATGTTTTCCGTAAAAGCGAAGCCACCCGCGATGGTGAAGGCAAACACCACCCCGTCCACCGGTCCGTCAAAATGGCGGCGCGCCAGCAGCAGGATGACCAGCAGACCCAGCGATTTGGCGAACTCCTCCACAATGGGCGCCTGGACCGTGGCCAGGTAGGTCCGCAGGTCCGGCTCGTCGGAGAACTGGAACGTCACCACAAACAGCGGCTGGATCAGCAGGGTCACGGCGATGGACACTGCCGCGCCCCAGGTGAAGGCGAAAAACAACAGCCGCTTGGGCTCCGGTTCCCATTTGTCGATCGCCTGGACAGCCAGCAGCACAATGGACAACGGAACCAACGAGGCCACGAAGCCGATCACCAGCCCGCCGGGCCCGGTATTGGCGAACAGGAACGGCACCACAAGGAACAGGCTCAGGAACGCCAGGACACTGCCGCCAATGGTCAGCCCAAGCAACCCGCCACGCCTCCCCGGTGAGCGCTGCAGGGAGTCCTGCGCCGGGCCCGGCATCACGGGGGCCAGCGCCCTGCCCTGGTGGCCGGGCGCCGGGCGGTAGTCCTGCTGCCGGACCTGGCCCATCCAGCTGGGATTGGCCTGGGCGGGAAACGGCCGGCCGGGGCCGGCGGAAGGGTCACCGGATGGCTGGTGCGGGGGCATCGACATAACGGCCAGCCTAGGCGGGCCCGGCCATGGCTCCAAGGACCCCGGCCCGGCACCCGCGGATGTGACCAGCGCCGCCCGTCACAGGCCGGATTACCGGCCGCCCGTATGGTAATTTTGAACCGCACATGATCCTTTTTTAATTCCGTCCAGTGAGGCGGGGAAAGGGGAGACGAGCGTTGACATCTGTCACCAGCGCGCCGGTTCCAGCCAGGGTTGTCCTCAGCCCGGCGGACATTGACCGGGCACTCACTCGTATCGCCCATGAGATCCTCGAAGCCAACAAAGGCTCGAAGGACCTGGTCCTGCTTGGCATTCCACGCCGCGGCTACCCGCTGGCAGTGCGGCTGGCCGAAAAAATCGCCGCCGCAGACCCCACCGTTGACGCCGCCACGATCGTTGGCCAGCTGGACGTCACCATGTTCCGCGACGACCTCTCCCACCAGGGCACCCGCCCCGTGTACCCCACAAGGCTTCCCCGCACCGGCATCGACAACAAAGTGGTGGTGCTGATCGACGACGTCCTGTACTCGGGGCGGACCATCCGCGCCGCCCTGGACGCCCTGATCGACCTTGGCCGCCCCCGGATCGTCCGGCTGGCCGTGCTGATCGACCGCGGCCACCGCGAACTGCCCATCCGCGCAGACCACGTGGGCAAAAACCTTCCCACGTCGTCGTCCGAGAAAGTCCGGGTCCGGCTCGAAGAGACCGACACCGCGCCCGGCGGCGACCCCGTCAACGAAGTAGTGATCGAGGGCGGCGCATGAGGCACCTGCTCTCCACCCAGGACCTCAGCCGCGGCGACGCCATCCGCATCCTGGACACCGCCGAGGAAATGGCCGCCGTGGGGGACCGCGAAGTCAAAAAGCTGCCCGCCCTGCGCGGCCGCACCGTAGTGAACCTCTTCTTCGAGGACTCCACCAGGACCCGCATCTCCTTCGAAGCCGCCGCCAAGCGCCTCTCCGCCGACGTCATCAACTTCGCAGCCAAGGGATCCTCGGTCTCCAAGGGCGAATCGCTGAAGGACACCGCGCAGACGCTGGCCGCCATGGGTGCGGACGCCGTGGTCATCCGGCACTGGGCCTCCGGCGCGCCGCACCGCCTCGCTTCCACCGACTGGATCGACGCCGCCGTCATCAACGCCGGCGACGGCACCCACGAACACCCAACCCAGGCCCTGCTGGATGCCTTCACCATGCGCCGCCACTGGTCGCGGCTGGCAGGCACCGGTTCCCAGGGCGCCGACCTGTCCGGCATGCGGGTGGCCATCGCCGGCGACGTCCTGCACTCCCGGGTGGCCCGCTCCAACGTGTGGCTCCTGCGCACCCTGGGCGCCGACGTCACCCTGGTGGCCCCGCCCACCCTGCTGCCCATCGGCGTCGAACAGTGGCCGTGCAAGGTCAGCTATGACATGGACCGTACCCTCGAGCAGGGTGTCGACGCCGTCATGATGCTCCGGGTCCAGGGCGAACGCATGAACGCCTCGTTCTTCCCCAGCACCCGCGAATTCTCCCGCCGCTGGGGATTTGATGACAACCGGCTGCGGTCCCTGGACACCCTGGGCATGAAGGACACCATCATCATGCACCCCGGGCCCATGAACCGCGGCCTCGAAATCAGTTCCGCGGCCGCCGACTCACCGCGTTCCACCGTCCTGGCCCAGGTCCGCAACGGCGTGTCCGTCCGGATGGCCGCACTGTACCTGCTGCTTTCCGGGGACACCCGCGAACCAGCCGCCACCCCGGGAGCGGGCCACTTCGCCGGCGCCGCCCCTTCCACCAAGGAGAGCATCTGATGGCAGCGAACACCGGAACCTACCTGATCCGCGGCGCCTCCGTGCTGGGCGGCGCCCCTGCAGACCTGCTGATCCGCGACGGCGTCATCGCCGAAACCGGCACCGGCCTGGCAGCCGGGGACGCCACCGTCATCGAGGCAGCCGGCCTGGTGGCGCTGCCCGGCATGGTGGACATCCACACGCACCTCCGCGAACCCGGCCGTGAAGACGCCGAAACCGTGGAAACCGGCACCCGCGCGGCCGCCCTGGGCGGTTACACGGCCGTGCACGCCATGGCCAACTCCAACCCCGTCGCCGACACCGCCGGCGTTGTGGAACAGGTCCACAGCCTCGGCAAGGCCGCCGGCTGGGTGGACGTCCGCCCCGTAGGCGCCGTCACGGTGGGCCTGGCCGGCAAGCAGCTCGCGGAACTCGGCGCCATGGCGGACTCCCGCGCCGGCGTACGGGTCTTCTCAGACGACGGCATCTGCGTCCACGACCCCGTGCTGATGCGCCGGGCGCTGGAATACGTCAAGGCCTTCGACGGCGTGGTGGCCCAGCACGCGCAGGAACCGCGCCTCACCGAGGGCGCCCAGATGAACGAGGGGGAGGTCTCCTCCGTCCTGGGGCTTGCCGGCTGGCCCGCCGTCGCTGAGGAAAGCATCATCGCCCGCGATGTCCTGCTCGCCCAGCACGTCGGTTCCCGCCTGCACGTTTGCCACGTCTCCACCGCCGGATCGGTGGAAATCATCCGCTGGGCCAAGGAACGCGGCATCAACGTCACCGCCGAAGTCACCCCGCACCACCTCCTGCTCACCGATGACCTGGTGCGCAGCTACGACCCCGTCTTCAAGGTCAACCCGCCGCTGCGCACCGACGCCGACGTCCAGGCCCTCCGCGCGGCGCTGGCCGACGGCACCATCGACGTGATCGGCACGGACCACGCACCGCACCCCAGCGAGCACAAGGAATGCGAATGGGCTCAGGCGGCCATGGGCATGACGGGCCTCGAAACAGCCTTGTCGGTGGTGCAGGAAACCATGATCGAAACCGGGCTCTTCAGCTGGGCGGACTTCGCCCGGGTCACCTCCACCGTGCCCGCCGTGATCGGCCGGGTAACAGACCAGGGCCGGCCGCTGGAAGCCGGTGAGCCAGCCAACGTGGTGCTCGTGGATCCCGCCGCGCGCTGGACCGTGGACCCCTCGGCCATGGCCACCATGGGCCGCAACTCGCCGTTCAAGGGCCTGGAGCTTCCCGGCAAGGTGGTGGCCACGTTCTTCAAGGGCCACCCCACAGTCCTCAACGGCGCCCTGAACACCCCCTACCGCGGCGCCGGAACCACGGAAGGGGCCGCCTGATGGACAGAATCCTCCCCGGACTCCTGATGCTGGCGGTCATCGCCGTTGTGTTTGTCCTGATCTGGGTGGGCTGGCGGAACCGGCTCAAGCGCCAGTCCGACGTCGAACAGCTCCCCGCCGTGCCCGCCGCACCTGGCGAGCCCATCACCTCTGCCGAGGGCCAGTACGTTGCCACCACCACCGGCGGCGACTGGCTGGACCGGATCGCCGTGCAGAGTCTCGGCATCCGCACCAACGCCACCCTCGCCGTCCACCCGCACGGGGTGCTCTTCGAGCGGACCGGCGCTCCCGCCCTCTACATCCCTGCCGCGTCCCTCACCGGGGTCCGGCAGGACAGCGGCATGGCAGGCAAGTTCGTCGAAAAGGACGGCCTGCTGGTGCTCACCTGGCTGCTTGGCAGCCGGGAACTGGACACCGGTTTCCGGACCCGCCGGGCCGCCGACAAGGACGTCCTGCACGCCGCCCTTACGGACCTGATCTCCCCAGCCCCCGCGGCTGGCACCACCAGTGGAAAGTAGGACCCAGTGACCGAAACCCGCAACGCCACAGACCCAGCAGTGAAAGCGAAAACAGTGACAGCAACCGCCACACCCCGAAGTGCCGCCAACCACGGCACCCCGTCCGCCCCGGCAGCACTGGTCCTCGAGGACGGCCGCATCTTCCGCGGCCGCAGCTACGGCGCCACCGGAACGGCCCTGGGCGAGGCAGTGTTCGCCACCGGCATGACGGGCTACCAGGAAACCATCACGGATCCTTCCTACGCCCGCCAGCTGGTGGTGCAGACCGCCCCGCATATCGGCAACACCGGTGTGAACAAGGACGACGCCGAGTCCCGGCGGATCTGGGTGGCCGGCTACGTGGTCCGCGACGCCGCCCGCCGCCCCTCAAACTGGCGTTCCGAGCGTTCCCTGGACGAGGAACTCATCGAACAGGGCGTTGTAGGCATCCAGGGCGTCGACACCCGCGCCATCACCCGCCACCTGCGGGAAAACAAAACCATGCGCGCCGGGATCTTCTCGGGCGACGCGGCCAACGCCACGGATAAGGAACTGGTCTCCGCCGTCCTGGCGAGCTCACCGATGGAAGGGTCCCGGCTCGCGGAGGAAGTCAGCGTTGACGAAGCCTACGTCGTGGAGCCCGCTGACCACGGCTGGGACGGCGACGCCCGCTTCAGCATCGCCGCGATCGACCTCGGCATCAAGACCATGACGCCCGTCCGCTTCGCCGAACGCGGTGTCCGGGTCCACGTCCTGCCCGCCACCGCCACCCTGGCAGACGTCCAGGCCGTCAACCCGGACGGTTTCTTTATGTCCAACGGGCCAGGCGACCCCGCCACCGCCGACGCCCAGGTCAACCTCCTCCGCTCCGTCCTGGACGAGAAGCTGCCGTACTTCGGCATCTGCTTCGGCAACCAGATCCTGGGCCGCGCCCTCGGATTCGGCACCTACAAGCTGCGCTACGGCCACCGGGGCATCAACCAGCCCGTCATGGACCGCCGCACCGGCAAGGTGGAAATCACCTCGCAGAACCACGGTTTCGCCGTGGACGCTCCGCTCGACGGCGCCACGTTGGCCCCCGAGGAGCGCTTCGGCCGTGTTGAGGTCAGCCACGTCAGCCTCAACGATGACGTCGTCGAAGGCCTCGCCTGCCTCGACATCCCCGCGTTTTCGGTCCAGTACCACCCCGAAGCCGCAGCCGGCCCGCACGACGCCGCCTACCTCTTCGACAGGTTCATCGACCTGATGGAAAGCACCAAAAACGGCGCCCAGAACACCAACGACAACACTGAGGACACCAAGTAATGCCCAAGAGAACTGACCTCAAAAGCGTCCTGGTCATCGGTTCCGGCCCGATCGTCATCGGCCAGGCCGCCGAATTCGACTACTCCGGCACCCAGGCACTGCGTGTCCTCAAGGAGGAGGGCCTGCGGGTCATCCTGGTGAACTCGAACCCGGCCACCATCATGACGGACCCCGAGTTCGCCGACGCCACCTACATCGAACCCATCACCCCCGAGGTGGTGGAGAAGATCATCGCCAAGGAACGGCCTGACGCTGTCCTCCCCACCCTCGGCGGGCAGACGGCCCTGAACACGGCCATCGCCCTGGACAAGAACGGTGTGCTGGAGAAGTACAACGTGGAGCTGATCGGCGCCAACATCGCCGCGATCGAACTCGGCGAGGACCGCGAAAAGTTCAAGGGCGTGGTGGAGCGCTGCGGCGCCGAATCGGCCCGCAGCCACATCATCCACACCATCGAGGAGGCCCTCAAGGCCGCCGAGGACCTGGGGTACCCCATGGTGGTCCGTCCCTCCTTCACCATGGGCGGCCTGGGCTCCGGCCTCGCGTACGACGAAAGCGACCTGCGCCGCATCGTCGGCCAGGGCCTGCAGTACAGCCCTACATCCGAGGTGCTCCTTGAAGAGAGCATCCTGGGCTGGAAGGAGTACGAGCTTGAGATGATGCGCGACAAAAACGACAACGTTGTGGTGGTCTGCTCCATCGAGAACTTCGACCCCGTAGGCGTCCACACCGGCGACTCCATCACCGTGGCCCCGGCGCTGACCCTCACCGACCGCGAGTACCAGCGGCTGCGTGACATTTCCATCGCCGTCATCCGCGAAGTCGGCGTCGACACCGGCGGCTGCAACATCCAGTTCGCCGTGGAGCCTGACACGGGACGCGTTGTTGTGATCGAGATGAACCCGCGCGTCTCCCGGTCCTCCGCCCTGGCCTCCAAGGCCACAGGCTTCGCGATCGCCAAGATCGCCACGAAACTGTCCCTGGGCTACACCCTGGACGAGATCCCCAACGACATCACGCAGAAGACCCCGGCGTCCTTCGAGCCGACGCTGGACTACGTGGTGGTCAAGGTTCCCCGGTTCGCGTTCGAGAAGTTCCCCGCCGCCGACAACACCCTCACCACCACCATGAAGTCCGTGGGCGAGGCCATGGCGATGGGCCGCAACTTCACCGAGGCCCTGCAGAAGGCGCTGCGCTCCCTGGAGCAGAAGGGCTCGCAGCTGGACTTCAGCAGCGTCCCGGAATGGGAAGTCGCTGAGCTGATCGAGAAGTCCAAGCGCCCCACCACTGACCGCCTGCACCAGGTCCAGCGCGCCCTCCTGGGCGGCGCCACCGTGGAACAGCTGTTCGAGGCCACCAAGATCGACCCCTGGTACCTGGACCAGCTGCAGCTGCTCAACGAGATCTCGCACGAAATCCGCCAGGCCTCCGCCCTGACCAAGGAAATGCTGGAGCGGGCCAAACGCCACGGCTTCTCCGACGAGCAGATCGGCGCGCTGACACACAACTCCGAAGCTGTGGTCCGCGGCGTCCGCCAGGCCCTGGGGATCCGCCCGGTCTACAAAACGGTGGACACCTGCGCCGCCGAATTCGCCGCCTACACCCCGTACCACTACTCGTCCTACGACGAAGAGGACGAGGTGGCGATGCACGCCAAGCCGTCGATCCTGATCCTGGGCTCCGGGCCCAACCGGATCGGCCAGGGCATCGAATTCGACTACTCCTGCGTCCACGCCTCCATGGCGCTGCGCAAGGCCGGCTACGAAACGGTCATGGTCAACTGCAACCCGGAAACGGTGTCCACCGACTACGACGTCTCCACCCGGCTGTACTTCGAGCCACTCACCCTCGAGGACGTCCTCGAAGTCATTGCCGCTGAAGAGCGCACCGGCGGCGTGATGGGTGTCTTCGTCCAGCTGGGCGGCCAGACGCCGCTGAAGCTGGCGCAGCAGCTCGCCGACGCCGGCGTGCCCATCCTGGGCACCTCACCGGAAGCGATCGACCTCGCCGAGCACCGCGGCATGTTCTCCCGCGTCCTGGACCAGGCCGGCCTGATCGCCCCGAAGAACGGCACCGCCGTGTCCTTCGAGGACGCCAAGAAGATCGCCGACGAAATCGGCTACCCCGTCCTGGTCCGCCCGTCCTACGTGCTGGGCGGCCGCGGCATGGAAATCGTTTACGACGAGCCCAACCTGTCCCGCTACATCGCCAACGCCACGGAAATCACCCCGGACCACCCGGTGCTGATCGACCGGTTCCTTGAGGACGCCGTCGAAATCGACGTCGACGCCCTCTTTGACGGCACCGACATGTACCTGGGCGGCATCATGGAGCACATCGAGGAAGCCGGCATCCACTCCGGCGACTCCGCCTGTGTCCTGCCGCCCATCACCCTGGGCACCAACGTGCTCGAACGGGTCCGCACGGCAACCCGCGCCATCGCCGAAGGCGTCGGCGTCCGGGGCCTGATCAACATCCAGTTCGCGCTGGCCTCTGACGTCCTTTACGTCCTCGAAGCCAACCCGCGGGCGTCCCGCACCGTACCGTTTGTGTCCAAGGCCACGGGCGTGCAGATGGCCAAGGCCGCTGCCCTGATCGGCACCGGCGTCACCATTGGCCAGCTCCGCAGCGATTACAAGATGCTGCCGGAAACCGGCGACGGTTCCACGCTCCCGCTGGACGCCCCCGTGTCCGTCAAGGAGGCCGTGCTGCCGTTCAGCCGCTTCCGCACCGTGGAGGGCAAGGTGGTTGACTCCCTGCTTGGCCCCGAAATGCGGTCCACCGGTGAGGTCATGGGCATCGACAAGCACTTCGACACCGCCTTCGCCAAGAGCCAGGCCGCAGCCAACAACGCCCTGCCCACTGAAGGCAAGATCTTTGTCTCCGTGGCCAACCGGGACAAGCGCTCCGTGATTATGGGCGTCAAGCGGCTCTCCGATCTGGGCTTCGAGATCGTCTCCACCGGCGGTACCGCCGACGTCCTGCGCCGCAACGGCATCCAGGCCACCCCGGTCCGCAAGGTGGCCGAGGGATCCAGCGCCGACGGGGAAGGCACCATCGCGGACCTGGTCATCGCCGGGGAGATCGACATGGTCTTCAACACCCCCTCCGGCGGCGAAGCCCGAAGCGACGGCTACGAACTGCGGGCAGCGGCAACCTCGATCGGGATTCCCTGCATCACCACGGTGGCTGAGTTCAACGCGGCGGTCCAGGCCATCGAGGCCATGCGCACCTACGAATGGTCCGTCACCAGCCTGCAGGAACACGCTGCCGCGCTGGCCGCCTCGCAGGAAGCGGCCCGCCGGAATGCCTGAGCAGGAATCCGCCGGCCGGGAGCCTTTCGGTTCCCGGCTCGGCGCGGCCATGGCCAGCCGCGGCCCGCTGTGCGTGGGCATTGACCCGCACCCGGGCCTGCTGTCCGCGTGGGGGTTGAACGACGACGCCGAAGGACTGCGGACGTTTTCCCGCACCGTCCTGGACGCCGTAGGTTCCCTCGCTGCCGCGATCAAGCCGCAGGTGGCCCTGTACGAACGCCACGGCTCGGCCGGCATGGCGGTGCTCGAGGAACTGCTCGCAGCTGCCACCGAGACAGGCGTGCTGACCATCGCGGACGCCAAACGCGGCGACATCGGCTCCACCATGGCCGCCTACGCGGACGCCTGGCTGCGGGACGGTTCGCCGCTCGCCGCGGACTCCGTGACCCTCAGCCCCTACCTGGGCTTTGAGTCGCTGCGCCCGGCGCTGGACCTGGCCGCGGAAACGGGCCGGGGCGTATTTGTCCTGGCACTGACGTCCAACCCGGAAGGAGCTTCCGTCCAGCACGTTGGCGGTGCGGACTCCGTGGCCCGGCGGATCGTCGAAGCGGCGGCAGCGGAGAACACCCGCTACGCCGGGGACCTGGGCTCGGTGGGCCTGGTGGTCGGCGCCACCGTGGGCTCCGCTCTGGCAAGCCTGGACCTTGATCTGGCGGCCGTCCGCGGCCCCATCCTGGCTCCGGGACTGGGAGCACAGGGGGCCACCCCCGCGGATCTGCGCGCCACGTTCGGCGCGGCGTATCCGCAGGTGCTGGGCACATCCAGCCGCGACATCCTGTCCGCCGGCCCCGATCCGGTCCGGCTCCGGGCAGCTGCGGCCCGGACCCTGGACGGGCTGTGCGGGTAATAGGGCGCCGTTTAGGCCGATCCATTGATTCACGCAGTCCTGAAGAGTAGTTTCAGGACAGGTTCAAGGGCGGCCGCCCTGGACCATCCGCCGAATCCGGGGGTGTCCTCTTATGGTCCTGCGACCTTTATCTGCTGCGGAACGCGCTGACGCACTTCACAAGGCGGCAGCCGCCAGGGCTACCCGGGCGGACGCCAAGGAGAGCCTGAAGAACGGCAAGCGCTCCGCGGCGGACATCATCAGTTCGGCGGGGGAGGACGACGCCCTGGCCAGGATGCGCGTGTCCGAACTGCTCGAATCGCTGCCCGGCATCGGAAAGGTCCGTGCCGCCGCCATCATGGAGCAGCTCGGCATCGCCGCGTCCCGGCGGGTCCGGGGCCTCGGCGTGCACCAGCGCCAGGCGCTGGTAGATTTTATAGACGAGAGTTAGCGGGCCGCATCGGGCCGCATCCCCACCCCCGGCAAAAGGAATACGTGCACAAGTTACCTGGACTGACAGTCCTCGCTGGTCCGACGGCTGTTGGCAAAGGCACCGTGTCCACCTACATCCGCGACAACTACCCCGAAGTGTGGCTGTCAGTGTCCGCCACCACCAGGGCGCCCCGCCCGGGCGAGGTTGACGGGGTGCACTACTTCTTCAAATCCAAGGACGAGTTCGAACGGCTCATTGCCGAGGGTGAATTCCTTGAGTGGGCGGTGGTGCACGGGCAGAACACGTACGGCACGCTGAAGAGCACGGTGAACCAGGCCATCGCCGACGGCAAGTCGGTCCTCCTGGAGATCGACCTGCAGGGCGCGCGCCAGGTCAAGGAGGCCCTCCCGGAGGCGCAGTTCGTCTTCCTGGCCCCGCCCAGCTGGGAAGAACTGGTCCGCCGGCTTGTGGGCCGCGGCACGGAATCCGCCGAGGAGCAGCAGCGACGGCTGGAAACCGGTAAAGTGGAACTTGCTGCTGAACCGGAGTTCGACCACACAGTCATCAATGATGACGTCCGCCGGGCAGCGGACGAGCTTGTTTCACTCATGGGGCTGACCCCGCATCCACATTGACCGCTTCGTCAGCCCGCTAGTAATTTGGAGAATTCGTGTCCACGAACCTTGAAGGCATCATCAACCCGCCGATCGATTCGCTGCTTGAGGCAGCCGATTCCAAGTACGGCCTGGTGATCTTCGGTGCCAAGCGTGCTCGCCAGATCAACGCTTACTACGCCCAGCTGCACGAGGGTCTCTTCGAGTACGTTGGCCCGCTGGTCGACACCAAGTTGAACGAAAAGTCCCTCTCGATCGCGCTCCGCGAGATCAACGAAGGCAAACTGGTGTCCACACCGATCGAAGCCGCAGAGTAGTCCTGCAGCCGAGCCTGACTTGCTGTTGACGGAGGTCACGTGCGCATAGTCCTCGGAGTCGGGGGAGGGATTGCCGCCTACAAGGTGGCATCGCTCCTCCGGCTTTTTACTGAAGCCGGCCATCACGTCACGGTGATCCCCACCGAGGCGTCCACCCGGTTTGTCGGCACTGCCACCTGGGAAGCCCTCTCCGGCAACCCGGTGAGCAACAGCGTTTTCGACGACGTCCACCAGGTCAACCACGTCCGGTTGGGCCACGAGGCGGACCTCGTTGTGGTGGCCCCGGCCACCGCGGACCTTCTGTCCAAAGCGGCAGCCGGCCAGGCCGGTGACCTGCTCACCAACACGCTGCTGATGGCCTCCGGGCCCGTGCTCTTCGCCCCCGCCATGCACACCGAGATGTGGCAGCACGCCGCAACCCGCGCCAACGTGGAAACCCTGCGCAGCAGGGGAGTGGCGGTCCTGGAACCCGCCAGCGGCAGGCTGACAGGCTCCGACTCCGGATCCGGCCGCCTGCCCGAGCCCGCAGACATCTTCGCCGCCGCGATGGCCCTGATGCACGGCGACACCGACATCGCGCTGCCGCTGGCCGGCCGCACCGTCACCATCAGCGCCGGCGGCACCCGGGAACCCCTGGATCCGGTCCGGTTCCTGGGCAACCGGTCCTCCGGCAAGCAGGGCGTGGCCCTCGCCGTGGCCGCCCGGAACGCCGGCGCCACAGTCCGGCTGCTCGCCGCCCACATGGAAGTCCCTGCGCCTCCCGGCGTCGAGACGGTGTCCGTGGAGACTGCCCTGCAGCTTCGCGAAGCCGCCCTTGCCGCCGCAGCTGATTCCGACGTCGTAATCATGTCCGCCGCCGTGGCCGACTTCCGGCCGGCGGAAATCTCCGGCACCAAAATCAAAAAGCGGGACGACACCGCCGACCCCGTCATCAGCCTGGTCCGCAATCCGGACATCCTCCAGGAGCTGGTGGAGCTCCGGAACCAGGGCCCGGAGCGCGAAGACCAGCTTATTGTCGGTTTCGCCGCCGAAACCGGGGATGAACAGGGCGGTGTGCTGGCTTACGCGCAGGCCAAACTGCAACGCAAAGGCTGCGACCTTCTGGTGGTCAACCACGTGGGCGCGGACAAGGTTTTTGGCCAGGACACCAACGCCGTGGTCATCCTGTCCCGCTCCGGCTCCGAACCACAGGAGGCCGCCGGAACCAAGACCGAGGTTGCGGCGGCAGTCATCCGCAGGATCGGCTGTGAACTGAACCACGTACCGCACCGCGCCTGACGTGATCCGGGCCACCCCCGCTTAGCGCGGGGTCATGTCCCGGCGGGCGCGCCGCCTCCAACCAGTAAGGTAGTTGAGTGACTTTACCGCTGCACCTTCCCCAGACCTCCCGGGCTACGCCCGCCGCCCTCCGGCTCTTCACCTCAGAGTCCGTGACGGAAGGCCACCCGGACAAGATCTGTGACCAGATCAGTGACGCCATCCTGGACGCATTGCTGTCCAAGGACCCTGAATCCAGGGTTGCCGTGGAAACCATGGCCACCACCGGCCTGGTCCACGTGGCAGGCGAGGTCACCACCGACGCATACGTCGAGATTCCCCAGATCGTCCGGGAGACCATCCTCGGCATCGGCTACGACTCTTCAGCGAACGGGTTCGACGGTGCCCGGTGCGGAGTGTCCGTCTCCATCGGCCAGCAGTCCAACGACATCGCCGGCGGCGTCTTCAACTCCCTGGAAGCCCGGGAAGGCCGCCAGGAGGACGACTACGACCTTCAGGGCGCCGGCGACCAGGGCCTGATGTTTGGCTACGCCAGCGACGAGACCCCCTCCTTTATGCCCACCCCCATCTGGTTGGCCCACCGCCTCTCCGAACGGCTCACCCAGGTGCGCAAGTCCGGCGAACTGGCCTACCTGCGCCCGGACGGCAAGACCCAGGTCACCGTGGGATACGACGGCGATGTGCCCGTGTCCGTCGAAACGGTGGTCATCTCCAGCCAGCACGCCGAAGGCACCAGCCTCGCGCAGCTGCGCGCGGACCTTGCCTCGATCGTGATCGAACCCGTCCTGGCCGGCGCCAACCTGGACATCTCCCGCGCCGCGAACATCCTTAACCCGGCAGGCGAGTTCGTCATCGGCGGCCCGGTGGGCGACGCCGGCCTGACCGGCCGGAAGATCATCGTTGACACGTACGGCGGCATGGCCCGCCACGGCGGCGGCGCGTTCTCGGGCAAGGACCCGTCCAAGGTGGACCGGTCCGCCGCGTACGCCATGCGCTGGGTGGCTAAAAACGTGGTGGCCGCCGGCCTGGCAAAGCGCGCGGAAATCCAGATCGCCTACGCCATCGGCCAGGCCCGGCCCGTTGGCACCTACGTGGAAACCTTCGGCACCGAGACTGTCGATCCTGCCCGGATCAGCGCCGCGATAGCCGAGATCTTCGACCTGCGGCCCCGGGCCATCATCGACGCCCTGGACCTGAAGCGGCCCATCTACGCCAAGACCGCAGCGCACGGCCACTTCGGCCGCGACGATCCGGACTTCACCTGGGAACGCCTCGACCGCGTGGACGACCTCAAGGCCTACTTCAACGCCTAGGGTCCGCAGCCGCCGGGCTCCCGGCCGATTGTCGGTGCCTGGTGATTGGCTGGACCCATCCACCACCAGGCCGATCGGAGGTAGCCGCAGTGGTTGCTGACACCCCCGCCCAACCGGCACTGGAGCTTCCGGGCGCCCTGCAGCCCACACTGCTGCAGGGTTTCCCGGCCAAGCGGCTGCCCACCGGCGTACCCCTGGCACGGGAGCTGCCGGTGGCCAGGGTGCTGGTGGAATCGACGCTGCCGCACCTGGACCGGCCCTTCGACTACGCCGTCCCGGAATCCCTCGACCAGGCCGCCCAACCAGGCGTGCGGGTCAAGGTCAGCTTCAACGGCCAGGACCTCAGCGGTTTCCTCCTGGAACGCACAGCGGAGTCGGACGCCGGCCACACGCTTGTGCTGCTGGCCAAAGTCGTGTCACCGGTCCCGGTCCTCACCCCGGCCATCCGCGACCTGGTGAACGCCGTCGCAGCCCGTTACGCCGGCACTGTCAGCGACGTCATCCGCGTGGCCATTCCGCCGCGGGTGGCCAAACTGGACAAGGACTACCCGCTAACCGAATCCGGGGCGGAGCAGGATCCGCCCGCAGCTGCGCCGGATGCCGGCTCCGCCTGGGATACCTACCATAACGGGCCCGCCTACCTGCGGCACCTGGGCCAGGGCGGTTCCCCCCGGGCCGTGCTCCATCCGCTGCAGGGCTATGGCGCCGCGGGCTGGCCGCAGCTGATGGCCGAGGCCATCGCCGCCACCCACGCAGCGGGCAGGGGAGCCGTGGTGGTGGTCCCCGATTACCGCGACCTGGACCGCCTCGAGGCCGCAGTCCTGGCGCTTATACCGGCCAAAGCAGTGGCCCGGCTGACTGCCGATGACGGGCCCACCCCCCGCTACCGGAATTTCCTGCGCCTGCTCGCCGGAACCGCCACGGTGGCCATCGGCACCAGGTCCGCTGCGTTTGCCCCGGTCCGCAACCTGGGGCTTGTTGCCTGCTGGGACGACGGCGACGACCTCCACATCGAACAGCGCGCACCCTACGCCCATGCCCGCGAGGTCCTGCTGCTGCGCGCCGAACAGGAGGGCACCGCGTGCCTTCTGGCAGGGCACGCCCGAAGTACCGAGGTCCAGCGCCTGGTGGCTGCAGGGTGGGCCTTCCCGGTGGAATCGGGCCGCACCGAAATGCGGCGCACGGTACCGCGGGTGGTGAATACCGCCGACAGCTTTGAGCAGGACCGCGACCCCCTTGCCTCCATCGCACGGCTTCCCGGCGCAGCCTGGCGTGCCGCGAAGGACGGGTTGGAGCGCGGCCCCGTGCTGGTGCAGGTGGCCCGGGCCGGCTACGCGCCGTCGCTGGCCTGTGAAACCTGCCGGGAGCCGGCGCGCTGCGGAACCTGCCAGGGCCCCCTGGCGATCGCCGGGGCGGGGTCGGGCATGGCCCAATGCCGGTGGTGCTCCACGCCCGCCCCGGACTGGCGTTGCACGCACTGCGGTGGCCGGCATTTGCGCAAGGGCGCCACCGGGGTGCTGCGGACCGCCGAGGAACTGGGCCGGGCCTTTCCCGGCAAAACAGTTATCACCTCAGCCGGCGACCAGGTGAAGGCCACCGTAGGCTCCGGGAAGGCGCTGGTGGTGGCCACGGTTGGCGCCGAACCTGTGGCCGAGGGCGGCTACGCGGCCGCGCTGCTGCTGGACGGCGACTCGCTGCTGCGCCGGGAAAGCCTCCGCGCCGGCGAGGACACCGTGCGGCGCTGGTTCAACGCTGCCGCACTGGTCCGCCCCGCAGCGGACGGCGGCCTGGTGGTGGTCACCGCTGCAGACACCACGGCGGTGGGCGCCCTGCTGCGCTGGGATCCGGCCGGCCACGCCTACCGGGAACTGGCCCTGCGGACCGAACTGCAGCTGCCGCCGTCCGTCCGGGTCGCCTCCGTGACGGGGCCGCGCGCCGCCGTCGACCATTTCACCAGCACTGTGGCCGCGGCACTCGACACGGCAGGAACAACACTGCGGACCGCCGGGCCGGCGCCGGTGCTCCTCAACGGGCCGGCATCGGCACGCCGGCCGGCTGAGGACGTGCGGACACTGCTCTTCTTCTCCTATGCCCAGGCCGCGGGCGTGGTCCGCGTACTCCGGGCCACCCGGGCCGCGGCCGCCGCGAAGCGCACCGTGGAACCGGTGCAGCTGCGGCTGGACGGCGTGGACGTCCTCTAGAGCTGCCGCCGGCGGACAATTCCCTCGGCGACGGCCACCAGCTGGCGGGCCGAGTCCTCCCAGCTGAACTGGGCGGCCCTGGCCACGGAGCGGCGGGACACCTGTTCCCAGTGCTCCCGGTCCGCCAGGTCCGCCACCGCCGCGGCGAACCCGACGGGCGAGGCCGGATCCACGTACGCCGCAACGTCCCCGCCCACTTCTCGGAAAATGGGAATGTCACTGGCAATCACCGGCGTGCCCACGGCCATGGCCTCCACCAGCGGCAGGCCATATCCCTCAGCCCGGGACAGGCTGACCAGCGCCGTGGCCTTCCGGAGCAGCGCGTCGTACTCCGCATCGGTCACCCCGTTGTGGAACACCACCTGCGCGCCCGCAGGAACCAGGCGTTCCAGCTCCGCCCGCCGCGCGGGTGTGATCCTGCTGAGCAGGTGCAGCGTGAACCCGGACAGGCCGGCCATGCCCGCCACCATGGTTTCCACGTTTTTGTAAGGCATGAACGAGCCCATGTACACCAGTGAGTGGTCCGCGCCGGCAGCGGCGTCGCGGGGCACCTGGTCCGGCTGGGGTGCGTTGCTGATGATTTCCACCGGACGCTTGGTCAAGCGGTACTTTGCCATCAGCGCCTCGGTGGTCCGGCTGATGGTGGCCACCGTGTCCGCGCGGTCCAGCAGCAGCCGCTGCGGCCAGAACGCCTTGTGGTAAAGCCGCCACAGCACCCGGACAGGGGCCGGCAGGAATCCGGGCGGGGCGGGGTGCTCGTAGTAGATCAGGTCGTGCAGGGTCAGCACCAGGCCGTACTTCCGGCCCCACGTGCCCATGGTCTGCATCGGGCAGACCACCACGTCAGCGCCGAGCCTGTTGACCTGGCGTGCCACGAACAGCTCTTTTGGCGATAACGGGCTGCTGATCAGGGTGTACGGCACGTCCGGCAGCAGGGCCAGCTGCCGTGGATCGGACACCAGCATCTCGACGTCGGCGATCCTGGCGGTCGCCGCGATCAGGCTGGCACCGTAGCGGCTGATGCCGTCGTGGTGGTCGGTGCGGGTGAACCGGGCATCGATGACGATCTTCACGCGGGATGGTCCTTCAGGAAGCTGCGGATGTGGTGGGCGGCCGGTTCCGGCGTTTCGTAGTGGATCAGGTGTCCGACGCCGGGAATCACCTTCAGCTCGCCGTCCGGCAGCTGCGCCAGGAGGGTGTGCTGGTCAGGCAGGGCGGCGATCTCATCCTTTTCGCCGGCGATCAGCAGGACGGGCAGGGTAAGCCGGGCGGCCACCTCGGTGACGTTGCCGCTGACGGACGCCGTGAACGATTCGAGCAGGCTGTCCCGGTCGGCGAAGGCGCTGAAATAGGCATGGTGCTGGCCGTGGATGAACCCCCGCAGTCCCGGGTCCCTGGTCTTTGCCATGGCCTCGCTCATGATCCGGACAATCAACGGGCTGCGGAGCAGGGCAAGCCCTGCGCGGCGGGGGAGGCGGGCCGCGAGCCGGTAATACAGCACGGCCAGCCGCGTCATGACACCCTTGGGCCCTTCCAGCGCGGGTGCGGCGATCGGATTGACCAGGATCAGCGGAGTGACGGTGCCGGGGTTGGCTGCCACGAAGTGCGCGGCGATGATGGAACCGAAGGAATGGCCCAGCAGCACGGTCTCCGGCCCCAGTCCCAGTTCCGCCATGAACCCGGTGATGAAGCGGCCGTAGTGCGCCACGGAGTGGTCGCCGTCGGCGAAAGCGGCCGAGCTGCCGAAGCCGGGGAGGTCCGGCATGATGATCCGCATGTCCGGTAGGAGATCGGCCACGCGCAGCAGGCCGTGGTGGTCGCCGCGGAAGCCGTGGATGACCAGCATGGTCCTGGTTTCCGGGGCCGCGTGCTGCGGTTCGTAGGTCCAGTAAGCCACCGGAGCCCCCGCCAGCTGGACCACGCCGGCCGTCGTCCGCGCGGCCAGTCCTGCGCTGAGGTATGTGGGTGCGCCCGGGTCTGCAGTCTGCATAAGTGCTGGTCCTAGTTGACGGTGTCGGGGTGGGAGCCGGTGCGCTGGTTCCGGTCGAGGCCTGCGAGCGCGGCCATGTCCGCCGCGGACAGGTCAAAGCCGAAAACATCCAGGTTTTCGCGGAGGCGCGGTTCTGAGGATGCCTTGGGGATGGCGATGTTGCCCAGTTGCATGTGCCAGCGGAGGATTACCTGCGCGGGCGTCCGGTGGTGGGCGGCCGCAATGCCGGCGATGCCGGGATCCGTGAGGACCTGGCCGCGGCCCAGCGGACTCCACGCCTCGGTCCGGATCCCCAGGGTGGCGTGTTTGGCCCGGAGCTCCTCCTGCTGCAGCCAGGGGTGCAGTTCGACCTGGTTGACGGCGGGGACCACCTCTGCGGTTTCCAGGAGCCGGTCCAGGTGGGCGGGCTGGAAGTTGCTGACGCCGATCGCGCGGACCCTGCCTTCCCGGTAGAGGGTTTCCAGGGCGCGGTAGGTCTCCCGGTACAGGTCCTTGGCCGGGCACGGCCAGTGGATCAGGTACAGGTCGATGTAGTCCAGGCCCAGGTTGACCATGGACGTGTCGAAGGCCCGCAGGGCGGCGTCGTAGCCATGGTGGTCGTTCCAGAGCTTGGTGGTGATGAACAGGTCCCCGCGGGCCAGGGAGTTGCTGAGCTCGCCGGAACCGCCGCTGCCTGCCGGACCGCCCAGCAGGGGCGACAGCCCGCGGGCCACGCCGGTCTCGTTGCCGTACATGGCTGCCGTGTCGAAGTGCCGGTAGCCGGCATCCAGGGCTGCTGCCACGAGATCCGCGGTCCCTGCCGCCGGAACCTTGTAGAGCCCGAAACCGAGCTGGTCAATCAGCACGCCGTTGTTCAGGCCAAGCCGGGGTGAGGTTCTCATGTCCACGACTCTACCCACTTGCCGCCGCGAGCCCCTCAAAGTCCACCAGCCGCCGCGCAGTGGCCTCGTCCAGGATGAGGTCCGTGGCCAGGCCTGCTGTGAGTGCGCCGCGGAGGCCGTTGATCTTCGATTCCCCGGAGACCACGCAGATCCTCCGCCGGACCTGCCTCAGCTGTGCCAGGGAGGGGCCGGTGGAACGCTCGTTGAGCACAATGCCGTCCGAGGAGCCGTCGCCGCGGAAAAACACCGTTGCAACGTCGCCCACCACGTCCGAGGTGGCCAGGATATTCAGGTCGCTTTCGTCCAGGTAACCGCCGGCGTAGACGTGGCTGGGGTAGTCGGCGTCCACGGAACCGACACCGAAAATGGCGATGCTCATCTTGGCCTGCAGTTCGAGGATCCGCTGCACGCTGCGCTCATTCCACATGGCCGTTTTGGTTCCGGCGTGGTCGAAGAACGCGGGCACCGGGAACTGCTCCACCCGTGCACCGTAGGCACTGCCGAAGCGGCGCATGATGTCGCTGGCGTACGTGATTCCCGTGGTGTGCATGTTGCCCGCGCCGTTCAGCTGGACGATCACGCTGTCGTGCGTGATCTTCCGGGTGAGGTGCCTGCTGACGGCGCTCAGGGTGGAGCCCCAGGCCACGCCGATGATGGCGTTCGAGTCCACGATGGGCCCGATGGTCCGGGCCGCCTGCATCGCCACCCGGTCAAGGGTTTCGGCCTCGTTGAGCGTTTCCAGGACCGGAACCACGTGCACGTCCACGTTGTAGTGGCGGCGGATCATGCCTTCCAGCTCGGGTCCGGTGTCCAGGGGATTGCGGATCTGGATCTGCACCAGGCCTGAGTCCCGGGCAGAGGAAAGCAGCCGGGAAACGGTGGAGCGGGACGTCCTGAGCTCGCGGGCGATGGCATCCATTGTGAGGTCCTGGAGGTAATACATCTGCGCAGCCCGAAGCGCGTCGGAATGCCGGGAGGGGTCCATTGCAGGTCCGTTCTGCACGTTTGTGCATAGAGCTTGACGCCATTTTCCATTATTCAAAAGAATAGTTGTAAAGGCGGCACACCTCCGGGCGGCCGCACCGCACCAAGCCCAAGGGAGTCGTTTTGGGACCGAAGGAAACACCCGCAGAACCAGCAGCCGCGGCACCGCAGCCGGGCGCTGAACGCACCTCAGTGCACAACCTCCGCCGGCGGCCGCACGCCAAGGTGCTGGTGGTGGGCGGCGGCATCAACGGTGTGGGAACGTTCCGCGACCTGGCGCTGCAGGGCGTGGACGTTGCGCTCGTGGAACGCGGCGACTACTGCCAGGGCGCCAGCGGAGCCTCCTCGCACATGATCCACGGCGGCATCCGCTACCTGGAAAACGGTGAGTTCCGGCTCGTTCAGGAGTCGGTGGTGGAACGCAACCGGCTGCTCCGCATTGCCCCCCACTACGTGAAGCCGCTGCAGACCACCATCCCCATCTTCAGCACGTTCTCCGGCATCCTGTCCGCACCGGCCCGGTTCCTGACCCACAAGCAGGGCAAGCCCAAGGAACGCGGCGCGTTCCTCATCAAAGTGGGCCTGAGCCTCTACGATTCCTTTTCCCGCGACGGCGGCACCGTTCCCCGGCACCAGTTCCGCGGCCGGAAGCGTGCCCTGGCCGAGCTGCCCCGCCTGCGGCAGGACGTCAAGTACGCGGCCACCTACTTCGATGCCTCGGTGCACAACCCCGAACGGCTCACCCTCGACGTCCTCCAGGACGGCGAAAAAGCCGGCCAGTCCGGCTCCGCCGCGGCCCAGGGCGACACCGCCCGGGCCAGCAACTACCTGTCCCTGGTATCAACGACGGAGCAGCCCAACGCCGGCACCGGCCGCGGCAGCACGGTCCGGCTCCGCGACGAACTGACGGGGGAGGAGTTCGACTTCACCGCCGACGTCATCGTCAACACCACCGGCGCCTGGGTGGATCAGACCAACGGGGCCATGGGATCGGCGTCGACCTTTATGGGCGGCACCAAGGGCTCGCACATTGTGCTGGACCATCCCGCCCTGTTGGACGCCTGCCAGGGCCGGGAAATCTTCTTCGAGCACACCGACGGCCGGATCGTCCTGATCTACCCCATGGGCGACCGCGTCCTGGTGGGCACCACCGACGTGGACGCGGACATGGCACAGGACGCCGTCTGCACCGACGAGGAGATCGACTACTTCTTCGAACTGGTGGGCCACGTCTTCCCGGACATCCCCGTCTCGCGGGAGCAGATTGTCTACACCTTCTCCGGCGTCCGCCCGCTGCCCCGGCACGATGCAACCCAGCCCGGCTTCGTCTCCCGCGATTACCGGATTGAACGCCGCGGCCCCGGTGCCGGCGCCCCGCAGGCGGCGCCCGTCCTCAGCCTGGTGGGCGGCAAATGGACCACGTTCCGGGCCCTGGCCGAGCACCTCACCAACGATGTCCTGGCCGAACTGGGCGAGCAGCGCAAGGTGTCGACGGCGCAACTGGCCATCGGCGGCGGCGCCGGCTTCCCTGCCGACGAGGCCGGGGTGCAGGCCTGGATCAAGGCGCACATGACAGCAGACCGGGACGCTGACCGCACGGCGGGGCTCCTGACCCGCTACGGTACCCGCGCCGAAGCCGTCATGGAGTTCCTTGACGCCGCGCCGGACCGTGCCCTGCACTCCACCCGCGAACTGAGTGTCCGGGAACTGGAGTTCATGGCCGCCAACGAGCAGGTGGGCCACCTCGTGGACATCCTGGTCCGCCGCACCTCCCTGGCCTTCCGGGGCCTGGTGACCGGCGAACTGCTCAACGAAATGGCCGATGTCCTGGGCGCCCCGCTGCACTGGGATGCCGCCGCCAGGGCCGCCGAAGTGCGGCACGCCCAAGAGGTGCTGCAGCGGTTCCACCGCGTGGAAATCCACAGCCTGGTCGCCTGAGGCCGGACTGACCGCCGGGGCGGCAAACCGCCCCGGCCCAACGGCCCCCCACCCGCAGGGGCCAACAACAGAGATAATAGGAGTCAAAGATGTCTCTTGGAATTGTGTTCCTTTCCGAGCTCTTCGGAACGGCGATGGTCACCCTCCTGGGTTGTGGCGTCGTCGCAAACGTCGCCCTTCGGGGGACGAAAGGAAATAACGGCGGGTTCCTGATGGTCACCTGGGGCTGGGGAATTGCAGTCTTCGCCGGTGTGTTTGTCGCCGCCAAGTCCGGCGCGCACCTGAACCCGGCCGTCACCCTGGGCAAGCTCACCAACGGCGGCGCCACCTACGCCCCGGACGTTCCCATTTCGTTCGCCTCCACGGTGACCTACCTGGGCGCCGAACTGCTGGGTGCCTTCATCGGCGCCGTGGTCTGCTGGCTCGCCTATAAGCAGCACTTCGACGCCGAACCCGAGCCCGCAGCCAAGCTTGGTGTGTTTTCCACAGGCCCCGCGATCCGGGCCACCCCGTGGAACCTGGCCACGGAAATCATCGCCACCTTCGTCCTGGTCTTCGTTATCCTCGCCTTCGGCGGGACCCCCTCAGGCCTTGGCCCCCTCGCCGTGGCGCTGCTCGTCGTCGGCATCGGCATCTCCCTCGGCGGCCCCACCGGCTACGCCATCAACCCGGCCCGTGACCTCGGTCCCCGCATCGCCCACGCCCTGCTCCCCATCAAAGGCAAGGGTTCCAGCGACTGGAGCTACGCCTGGATCCCGGTGGCAGGCCCCCTGGCGGGCGGGGCCCTGGCCGGCCTCGTGGCCAAGATTGTGCCGATCATTTTTATCGCCGCTGCCTGACCTGACCCACGGGCGCTTCAGCCCAACCGCTCCACCAGCCATGAACCGTCACTCACTGACAAGACAAGGACGTCACCATGAACCAGTACGTAATCGCCATCGACCAGGGCACCACCAGCACGCGCGCCATCATTTTTGACCACAGCGGGGCGATCGTCTCCTCCGGCCAGATGGAACACGAGCAGATCTTCCCGCAGGCCGGGTGGGTGGAACACAACGCTGCCGAAATCTGGAACAACACCCGGGAGGTCATTGCCTCCGCCCTGTCCAAGGCGAACCTGACCCGCCACGACATCGCCGCCGTCGGGATCACCAACCAGCGCGAAACCGCCGTCGTGTGGGACAAAACCACCGGCGAGCCCGTGTACAACGCCATCGTCTGGCAGGACACCCGCACGCAGGACATCGTCGATGAACTGTCCAAGGACGGCGGCGGGGACCGGTTCAAGCCAAAAGTCGGCCTGCCCCTGGCCACCTACTTCTCCGGCACCAAAATCAAGTGGATCCTGGACAACGTGGCCGGCGCCCGCGAAAAGGCCGAGGCCGGCGACCTGGTGTTCGGCAACACCGATGCCTGGGTCCTGTGGAACCTCACCGGCGGCGTAGACGGCGGCGTCCACGTCACGGACGTCACCAACGCCTCCCGCACCCTGTTTATGGACCTCGAAACCCTTCAGTGGGACGAGGAAATCCTCGGCATCTTCGGCGTCCCGCTCAGCATGATGCCCGAGATCCGCTCCTCCTCCGAGGTCTACGGCCAGGTCCACGGCTCCCAGCTGCTCCGCGAAACGCCCGTCGCCGGTATCCTGGGCGACCAGCAGGCCGCCACGTTCGGGCAGGCAGCGTTCCAGACCGGCGAAGCCAAAAACACCTACGGCACCGGCTGCTTCCTCATCTTCAACACCGGTGAGGAAATCGTCCACTCCAAAAACGGCCTGCTCACCACGGTCGGCTACAAGCTTGGCGACGCTGCGCCGCACTACGCCCTGGAAGGCTCCATCGCCGTCACCGGTTCACTGATCCAGTGGCTGCGCGACAATCTCGGCCTGATCAGCAGCGCACCGGAGGTGGAAACGCTTGCCGCCGCCGTCGAGGACAACGGCGGCGTGTACATCGTGCCGGCCTTCTCCGGCCTCTTCGCCCCCTACTGGCGCTCCGATGCCCGCGGCGCCATTGTGGGGCTCACCCGGTACGTCAACAAAAACCACATCGCCCGGGCCGCGCTGGAATCCACGGCGTTCCAGACCCGCGAGGTCCTCGACGCAGTCAACGCCGACTCCGGCGTGCCGCTGACCGAACTGAAGGTCGACGGCGGCATGGTCGCCAACGATGCCCTGATGCAGTTCCAGGCGGACATCCTCGGCGTTCCCGTCATCCGGCCCAAGGTCGTGGAAACCACAGCCCTGGGCGCCGCGTACGCTGCGGGCCTCGCCGTGGACTTCTGGAAGGACCTCGGCGAGCTGTCTGCCAACTGGTCCGAAGACAAGCGGTGGGAACCCCAGCTGGACCAGGCCGAGCAGGACCGCCAGCTGCGGCTCTGGAAGAAAGCCGTCACCAAGTCCATGGACTGGGTCGACGAGGACGTGAAGTAGCTCCGGCTTAGAGAGAGGGGCCGGTGACTCCCGCCCGCCCGCTTCGCGGTGCCCACCACACCATGGCGGGGAGTCACCGGCCCTCTTTTCGTATCTTCGCTGAAGCGGCTGATGTTCATGCGGCCGGAGCTAATTAGGTGCGCTAAAGTGGATTCATGCGTGCGATCCTCTTGCTTAGTCAGCCGCCGGGTGTCCGAAACATCGGATAGCTGAGCGGCAGCCCCTCCATGGAGAGGGGCTTTTGTGTGTCCGGGGTACTTTCCGGGCCGGCAGCAGGAGGATCAGGCCGTTATGGCAGTACAGATGCCGTGACAGAACAGAAGAGGGCAGCAGTGGGCGTTCAGCCGGAGACCAAGACCGGAACAGCAGCATCAGCAGCGGAGGCGCCCGAAGAAGGCGCCTACAGCTTTACCGCCATGGAGGCCAGATGGCCCAAGGTGTGGGATGACCTCCAGGTCTTCACTCCTGTGGATGACGGCTCGAAGGAACGCCGCTACGTGCTGGACATGTTCCCGTACCCGTCCGGCGACCTGCACATGGGCCACGCCGAAGCGTTCGCCATGGGCGATGTCGTGGCCCGCTACCTCCGCCAGCAGGGCTTCGACGTGCTGCACCCCATCGGCTGGGACTCCTTCGGCCTGCCCGCGGAAAACGCCGCCATCAAGCGCAACGCCCACCCCAGCGAGTGGACCTACGCCAACATCGACACCCAGGCCGCGTCCTTCAAGCGGTACGCGATTTCCGCTGACTGGTCCCGCCGCCTGCACACCTCGGACCCCGGCTACTACCGCTGGACCCAGTGGCTGTTCAAGCGCTTCTACCAGCGTGGACTGGCCTACCGCAAGGATTCCCCGGTCAACTGGTGCCCCAAGGACCAGACGGTGCTGGCCAACGAACAGGTGGTCAACGGGGCCTGCGAACGCTGCGGCACCATCGTCACCAAAAAGTCCCTGAACCAGTGGTACTTCAAGATCACCGACTATGCCGACCGGCTGCTCGATGACATGGAGCAGCTCCGCGGCCACTGGCCCGAGCGGGTCCTGGCCATGCAGAAAAACTGGATCGGCCGCTCCGAAGGTGCCCACGTCACGTTTGTGATCGAGGCCGACGGCGGGAAACCCGCCAAGGACGTCACCGTCTTCACCACCCGCCCGGACACCCTGTACGGCGCAACGTTCTTTGTGGTGGCTGCTGACGCGCCGATCGCCGTCGAACTCGTCACCGAAGAGCACGCCGACGCCCTGGACGCCTACCGCGAACAGGTCAAGGCACTCTCCGACATCGAACGCCAGTCCACGGAACGGGACAAAACCGGCGTCTTCACCGGCCGCTACGCGGTCAACCCGCTCAACGGCGAGAAGCTGCCCGTCTGGGCCGCCGACTATGTCCTGGCGGACTACGGCACCGGTGCCATCATGGCCGTCCCTGCCCACGACCAGCGCGACCTCGACTTCGCCCGGACCTTCGACCTGCCCGTCCGGACCGTCCTGGACACCGGCGAGGAGGACCCCTCCGTGTCCGGCACCGCAACGGCAGGGGAGGGCACCCTGGTCAACTCCGGCGAACTGGACGGCCTGCCCAAGGCTGAGGCGATCCCCGCCGCGATCGCCATGCTGGAGCGCCAGGGTACCGGTGAGAAGTTCGTGAACTTCAGGCTCCGCGACTGGCTGCTGAGCCGGCAGCGGTTCTGGGGCACCCCCATCCCCATCATCCACTGCCCGTCCTGCGGCGAAGTCCCGGTCCCGGACGACCAACTGCCCGTAACCCTGCCCGCTGACCTGCGCGGCGAGGATCTGTCCCCGAAGGGCACCTCCCCGCTGGCCGCCGCCGAAGCGTGGGTCAACGTTGACTGCCCCTCCTGCCACGGCCCGGCAAAGCGCGATACGGACACCATGGATACGTTTGTGGACTCGTCCTGGTACTTCCTCCGGTTTGTGTCCCCGGACTTCACCGAGGGCCCGTTTGATCCGGCGAAGATCAACGACTGGATGCCGGTGGGGCAGTACGTGGGCGGCGTTGAGCACGCCATCCTGCACCTGCTGTACGCCCGGTTCTTCACCAAGGTCATCAACGACCTCGGCCTGATCGAAGCCAACGAGCCGTTCAGTGCGCTCCTGAACCAGGGGCAGGTGCTTAACGGCGGCAAAGCCATGAGCAAGTCCCTGGGCAACGGTGTGGACCTCGGCGAGCAGCTGGACAAGTACGGTGTTGACGCCGTCCGCCTGACCATGGTGTTCGCCTCCCCGCCCGAGGACGACGTGGACTGGGCCGATGTTTCCCCGTCCGGGTCCGCCAAGTTCCTGGCCCGGGCCTGGCGCCTGGCCCAGGACGTCACCAGCGGAGCGGGCACCGATGCCGCATCAGGTGACCGGGCCCTGCGCTCCGTGACCCACAGGACCATCGCGGACGCTGCGGAACTGCTGGACGCCAACAAGTTCAACGTGGTGGTGGCCAAGCTGATGGAACTGGTCAACGCCACCCGCAAGGCCATCGACTCCGGCGCCGGCGGCGCTGACCCGGCCGTCCGGGAAGCCACCGAGGCCGTTGCTGTGATCCTCAGCCTCTTCGCCCCTTACACGGCCGAGGACATGTGGAACGTCCTGGGGCACCCCGCCTCGGTCGCGAACGCCGGCTGGCCCGAGCATGATCCGGCCCTCTTGGTCCAGGACACGGTCACGGCAGTCGTCCAGGTCCAGGGGAAGGTCCGTGACCGCCTCGAGGTGTCCCCGGACGTCTCCGAAGACGAGCTGCGTGAACTGGCGCTGGCATCGGACAACGTCCAGCGTGCCCTCGACGGCCGCGGCATCCGCACCGTAATCGTCCGGGCCCCTAAACTGGTCAACATCGTCCCGGCCTGACCGGGAACCGGCCGCCCTTCCCGGGCGGCCGGCCACCAGACCAGGAGGCCCCCTTGCCCGAGAGCAATCCGGTTGCGTGGCCCTGGTTCCGGGCGCGCCTGGCGGGACTTCGCCCGGCGCCCCGGCCCGCACCGGTCGCCCCCGGGGCGCCGCGGGTGCGGACCGCCGTCGTCACTGACTCTGCAGCCGCGTTGCCGGTGGACTGGGCGGCCACCAACGCCCCGGACGGCGCCCTCACGGTCATTCCCATGCCGGTCATGGTTGGCGCTGATATCTATGGCGAGGGTGAAGACGACATCCTCGAAACCATCGCCCTTGCCCTGGCCGCCGGAAAAGCCGTCAAAACGTCCCGGCCTTCACCCGGACAATTCGAACAGGCGTACCGCACGGCCGAGCGGCTCGGATTCGAGTCGGTGGTCTCGATCCATCTCTCAGGTGACCTGTCCGGCACCGCTGATGCGGCCCGGCTTGCGGCCACCAGGGTGCAGATCCCCGTGGAGGTAGTGGACTCCCGGACGGTGGGCATGGCGCAGGGCATCGCCGTCCAGGCCGCTGTCCACGCCGCGTCTGCGGGGGCGGAGGCTGCCGCGGTAGCGGCAGCAGCAGCCGACCAGGCCGGCCGGACGTCTGTCCGCTTCTATGTCCCCAGCCTTGAGCAACTGCGCCGGGGCGGCCGCATCGGCGCCGCGGCGTCCCTGGTGGGGACCATGCTGGCCATCAAACCGCTCCTGGCCGTGGACGGCGGGAAGATCGTGCCGCTGGAGAAGGTCCGCTCGGCTGCAAGGGCCGTGGCCCGGCTGGAGGAACTGGTCGCGGCCGAAGTTGCGGCGCACCCACTGCCGGTGCCACGGCTGGCGCTGCACCACTTCGGCAATCCCGCCGAAGCCGAGGCACTGGCTGAGCGGCTTGCCGTGGCCTTGCCGCAGTGCGCCCCGGCGCAGATCAGCTCACTGCCTGCTGTGCTTGCCGCGCATGCGGGGTTGGGCGTTCTTGCCGTTATTGTGGCGCATGACGCACCTGGCGATCAATCCGGTGGATCCTGGCCCACTGGAGCGGGGTTACCACTGTCGCTTTGAACGAAGGTGCAGAGCCGGGATGACCCAAATACCCTTGGTATTGCTTTTGGTTCTGCGTGATTTACGTTGCCTGCAGGAGAATATGCCGGTGGCTGATTCCAGGCAGTATCGTTCGTAAGCCGGTCACTGCCGGACCCTTTCCTGCCGCAGTGTCCACATAGGATCACGGCCCCCTGTTGCCGGGCGGGCCGGCTTCCTAGCGTGGAACCATGTCAGGCCGGGAATCTCGTGCAGCGCGCCCGCCGGCGCGCCACGCGCCGGCCCGGCTGGAAGCCACCGTGGGAAAGTCTCCGGGGCTGCTGGCCGATGTGGCAGGGGACCCGTTCGAATACCGGAACGCCGGTTCTGCCGGTGGGAAAGAAAACGCGGAAGTGCCCTCGGCCGGCGGCCTGCGGGGCGCGAGGCTCCGGTGGCGGCTTGGCCTGCGCCTGGCTGTGCTGCTCGGAGTCCTTTCGCTCCTAGCCGGTGCCTGGTTTTGGTGGCTTGCGGCTGCCGGGCAGCCCGGGATCCTTCCGCTGGGAGCGGAGTCGGCGGCAGGACCCAGCCCTGCCGCAGACGGCGGGGATCCGGACCGGGAAAACACGCCGGACGCCGGTCCGGAACCGTCAGTGCCCGGCGCCGCGGCAGCTGTGGACGTTGTGGTGCACGTGGCCGGGGCCGTTGGCCGGCCGGGAGTTGTCCGGTTGCCCGCCGGCAGCCGGGTCCAGGACGCAGTCACCGCGGCAGGCGGAAGCGTGCCCGGCGCGGATCTGGACCTGCTCAACCTGGCGCTGGTCCTGGTGGACGGGCAGAAAATCCTGGTGCCGGTGGCGGGGGAGCCGTTGCCGGCCGCCGGTGGCGGCGCCGGCGGGGACAGCGGCCTACCCGACGGCCCGGCCCCGCCCGTCCTGAAGGTCAACCTGAACACGGCGAACGCCGAAACGCTGGCGACGCTGCCCAAGGTGGGTCCTGTACTGGCGCAGCGGATCGTGCTGTGGCGCAAGGAGCACGGGCCGTTCAGGACCACGGCGGAACTCGATGCCGTGGACGGTGTAGGACCCAAGCTGCTCGAGGCGCTTCTGCCTTTGGTCACGGTCTGACATGCGGCCGCGGATCCATCGGGGGTGCCCGTGACCGGCACTGGCCGGTCCGGCCGTAAAAGCCCGTGGAGCCGGTATGTGGACTCGGCGGTCCAGGGACCGCGGCCCGCGCCGGACGGTAGCCAGGTCGGGAGGCCCGGTGCCGTGTCCACCTCGGCACGCCAGCGCCGTTACGACGCCTTCCTGGACCTCCGCCGGCGGGTACTGCCGGCAGCAGCGGCGGCGTCGCTGGATGACGGCAAGGCAAAGCCTGCCGGCCCCGGCACCCGGAGGCGGACCGATCTCCGGCTGGTGCTCCCCGCACTGGCCGCTTGGGGCGCAGCAGTCGCGGGGCTCTGGCTGCCGCCGCTGGCCCTCGGTTTCGCGTGTTGCCTGCTGCTCGCAGCCTCGGCTGCCCTCCTGGCCGGCCACCGTTACGGTCGGCGCACCGTGCGCCCGGTGGGGCGTGGCGGCCGTTCGTTCCCCGCCACCGCCGCCGTCGCGCTGGCCCTGGCCGCCACCGTTGCCGCCCACGCGGCGGTGGCTGCGGGCCAACGCACTGACGGTCCGCTGGCTGACGCGGTCGCTGCCGGAAAGTCGGTGGTGGCGTTGGTGGAAGTGGCGGCAACGCCCAAAGCCCTCAACCTGGCGGGCCATTCTTCCGGACCCCAGCGATGGGCGGTGCCCGTCTGGACGGTGGAGATCAGCACCGGCGGTGTCATCGTGCGCACCAGGGCGCAACTGCTGGTGATGGGCGGCGGGGCCTGGGGAGCCGCCGTACCGGGCCAGCAGCTACGGGCCGCAGGCAAACTCCGCGCGCCGGGTCCGGGAAGTCTGGAAACCGGCATCCTTGCTGCTTCCGCAGCACCCGCCACCATGTCCGACGGGGCCGGGCTGAACGCAGCGGCCGCGGACCTGCGGGCCCGCTTTGTGGCTGCCTGCCGGTTCCTGGGCCCGGATGCCAGCGGGCTGCTGCCGGGCCTGGTCACCGGCGATACCAGTGCTCTGGACGAAGACCTCGTGGTTGCCATGAAATCGGTGGGCATGACCCACCTGACCGCAGTATCCGGGGCGAATTGCAGCCTGGTCCTGGGCGGACTGCTGGTGGCGGCCCGAAGGTTCCGGCTGCCGCGGGTGCCGGCGGCCGGCGTCGCGCTTGGTGGCCTTGGATTGTTTGTGGTGCTGGTGGGCCCGGAGGCAAGCGTCCTCCGCGCGGCCGTGATGGGCGGCGTTGCCGTGGCAGCGCTGGCCTGTGGGCGGTCCGGGCGCGGCCTGAGCTTCCTGTGCCTGGCCGTGATCGGGCTGCTACTGGTTGATCCGGGGCTGGGCGGCAGTTTCGGGTTCCTCCTGTCCGTCCTGGCAACATTGGGCATCATCGTGCTGGGCAGGCGGCTCATTGAATGGACGCCCGCGGCAGTTCCGCGCTGGATGGCCGCTGCTGTTGCGGTGCCGCTGTCCGCCCAACTGCTGTGCGGTCCGGTCACGGTCCTGCTGCAGCCCGGATTTTCGACGTACTCGCTCCTGGCCAACGTGCTGGCCGCCCCACTGGTGGCGCCGGTGACGCTGCTGGGGACTGCGGCGGTTCCGATGCTGGCGGTGGCGGAGTGGTGGGCTGTTCCCCTTATTGCCGGTGCCGGCTTGTTCAGCGCAGGCGTGGCCGCCATTGCACGCCTCGCGGCCGCGCTGCCTGCGGCCACGGTGCCGTGGGCCGAGGGGATCCCCGGCGTGCTGTCCATGGCCCTGCTCTCCGCCCTGACCTTCGGAGCTGTGTGGGCCTCAGTCCGGCCGCGCAGGACGGCGCGTATGGTCCTGGCCTGCCACCGGCACACCGAACGGCTGCTGGCACAACTGGAAACGTGGGGACGGACTGGCCCGGCCCGCTTCCCCGGGCGCCGCCGCTTGGCCGGACGGCCAGGACATGGCAGGGTTGGAAACTCCACAAAACTCTCCGGAAGGAACCCCCGATGGCCGCTGCGCAAAAACGGGCACCCAGCTCACCGGCAGCCAACATGGCCACGTGGCGGGACGTAAGCCCTGCCGCGATCGTGCTGGTAGGCGGGCCTGAGGAGTACCTGGGGATCCGTGCCATGGACAGGGTCCGGGCGCAGGTCCGCGTGGCTGCCCCGGATGTTGAAGTGAGCCGCATCAACGCTGCAGCCTACGAACCAGGCACCCTTCTTATGCAGGTCAGCCCCTCGCTCTTCGGCGAGAGCAAGCTCATCGAGGTCGAAGCCGTTGAGTCCATGAACGAAGCGTTCCTGACCGATGCCCTGGCCTATCTTGGCAGGCCGGAGGAGGACGCGGTCCTAGTGCTCCGGCACGGTGGGGGAGCACGCGGCAAAAAGCTGCTGGACGCGATCCGCAAGGGCGGCTGGCCCGTGGTGGACTGCCAGCCCCTGAAGAAGGACGCTGAAAAAGCCGCTTTTGTTGTCTCGGAGTTCAAGGCGGGCGGCCGCCGGATCGAGCAGGAAGCAGTCCAGGCGCTGGTCAACGCAGTGGGGGCCAGCCTTTCTGAGCTTGCCGCGGCCTGCAGCCAGCTGATTGCGGACGCCGGCACCACCGTGACCTCGGAGCTTGTGGACCGCTACTACGGCGGACGCATCGAGGCCACCGCCTTCAAGGTGGCCGACGCCGCCATGGCCGGGAACGGACCACTCGCGCTGTCCACCCTTCGGCACGCCCTCGCCACCGGCGCGGATCCCGTCCCGTTGGTTGCCGCGCTTGCTGCAAAGCTGCGGACCGTGGCACGCGTGGCCGGGGCGTCAGGCTCGTCGGCCCAGATCGCCGCCGAACTGGGCATGCAGCCCTGGCTGGTGGAACAGGCCCAGCGGGATGTCCGGCGCTGGACCCCGGACGGCCTGGTCCGGTCCATCCAGGCCACAGCTGAGGCCGACGCCCAGGTGAAGGGACTGTCCAGGGATCCCGTTTATGCCGTGGAGCACGCCGTGACGGTTATCGCCATGTCGGTCCAGGGCCGCTGACCCTTCAGCGAGGAACGGCCCAGCACGTTAAAGATGTGTGGCCGGCACCTCACGGTACCGGCCACAACCATCAGTTCAGTGAACTGGAAACCTTACAGTGCGTTGACCTTCTTGGAGATCGCCGACTTGCGGTTCGCTGCGTTGTTCTTGTGCAGAACACCCTTGCTGACAGCCTTGTCCAGCTTGCGGCTGGCAGTGGCCAGGGCAGCAGCAGCTGCATCCTTGTCGGTGGAATCAACGGCGGTGTTGACGGCGCGGATGGCCGTCTTCAGCTCGGACTTGACTGCGTTGTTGCGCAGGCGTGCCTTCTCGTTGGTGAGGATGCGCTTCTTCTGGGACTTGATATTCGCCACGTGTGAACTCTCTTTTTAATGCGGAAATGGTCTAGAGGGCTTTCAGATTGGCCATTGACTGAGCGGCGTGGGGATACCTATGGCGGCCAACCATCTGTGGCCGTCGACCTGCACGGACACACAGCTATAAAGAATAGCAGGTCAGCTGCCGGGCTGGCCATTTGACGGTCAGGTCCAGCCGTGTCGCTTCCGCAGCCCGGCGGCCACCTTCTCGAAGCGGGCACGGTCCAGAACGGCGCCCTCGCGGCGGATCGCGTCCGGCCGGATCTGCAGGACCCTGTCCAGGAGTGCTTCGCTGGGCCTGCCCTGCGTGTCCCATGGCCCGGCTCCCAAGTCGATGTAAGCCCCGTCGGAGCGGGATGCAGGAACGTGGTCCTTGCTGGTGAGCATCAGGCCCAGGAGGTATGCGCCGCTGTTGCCCACCAGCAGGACGGGGCGGTCCTTCCCCCGGCTGTAGTCCTCCTCATACGGAACCCACGCCCACACCACCTCGCCCGGATCCGGATCTCCGTCGGGCGCGGGGGAATACTGGACGGTGCTGCGGCCGCGGAAGTCGCCCGGGTAGCCGGCGGCGCCGGACTGCTGCGGTCCGGACTGTGCAGTCCCCGCACGCGGGGCAGGGCGCCGTATCGGGGGAACGGGGGGTTGCCGGCGCGTGCCGGACGGTGGGACCGCGCCGGCCTTCTGCAGGATCCGGAGGCCCGTGCGGACGGCGTTCACCACGGTTCGAAGATTGATAGCCATTCCGCAACACTAGCGCCGGGCGCCGGGCCCGGGGAATGCGCACCGTGGCGGCAGGAATGCGTGCACGGCGCCCCGGACGTGGGACACTGGAGGTTGAAGATGGGCGGTCCTCCGGCCCGGGCACGTTTGTGTGCCCTCCGGCCCCGCCACGTGAAGCCAACAGTAAGGACCCTGCGTGTCTCCCATGGCCCGCACCGCCCCGGTGCCCGCCGCGACAGATCCGGCCATTATTCGGAACTTCTGCATCATCGCGCACATCGACCACGGTAAATCCACCCTCGCCGACCGCATGCTGCAGTACACCGGAGTGGTCCAGTCGCGCGATATGAAGGCCCAGTACCTGGACCGGATGGACATCGAGCGTGAGCGCGGCATCACCATCAAGTCCCAGGCCGTCCGCATGCCCTGGGAACGCGATGGCGTCAGCTATGCCCTGAACATGATCGACACCCCCGGCCACGTTGACTTCACCTACGAGGTTTCCCGGTCGCTGGCGGCCTGCGAAGGCGCCGTTCTGCTCGTGGACGCGGCACAAGGCATCGAGGCCCAGACCCTGGCCAACCTGTACCTGGCCATGGAGAACAACCTCACCATCATCCCGGTCCTGAACAAGATCGACCTGCCGGCCGCGCAGCCCGAGAAGTACGCCGCTGAACTGGCGAGCCTGATCGGCGGCGATCCCGAGGACGTCCTGCGGGTCTCCGGCAAGACCGGCGCCGGCGTCGAGGCCCTCCTGGACAAGATCGTGCACGACCTGCCTGCTCCCCAGGGCGATCCCAACGCCCCGGCCCGCGCCATGATCTTCGACTCGGTGTACGACACCTACCGCGGCGTGGTCACCTACGTCCGTGTGGTTGACGGCATGCTGCACCCCCGCGAGCGCATCCAGATGATGTCCACCCGCGCCACCCACGAACTCCTCGAAATCGGCGTGAGCTCCCCGGAGCCCACCCCGTCCAAGGGGCTCGGCGTCGGTGAGGTGGGCTACCTGATCACCGGCGTGAAGGACGTGCGCCAGTCCAAGGTGGGTGACACCGTCACCAACCTGGCCAAGCCCGCCTCGGAATCGCTGCCCGGCTATGCGGACGCCAAGCCCATGGTGTTCTCCGGCCTGTACCCGCTGGACGGCGCCGATTACCCGGTGCTGCGCGACGCCCTCGAAAAGCTCATGCTCAATGACGCAGCCCTCGTTTACGAACCGGAGACCTCAGCGGCGCTGGGCTTCGGCTTCCGGGTGGGTTTCCTGGGCCTGCTCCACCTGGAAATCACCCGCGAACGGCTGGAACGGGAATACAACCTCGCCCTGATCTCCACGGCACCGAACGTTGAGTACGAGGTGACGCTGGAGGACAAAAAGGTTGTCCAGGTGACCAACCCCAGCGAATACCCCACAGGGAAGGTTGCCGAGGTCCGCGAACCCATGGTGTCCGCCACCATCCTGGCCCCCAATGAATTCGTGGGCGCCATCATGGAACTGTGCCAGAGCCGCCGTGGCGTGCTGGGCGGCATGGACTACCTTTCCGAGGACCGGGTGGAAATCCGGTACCGCTTGCCGCTGGCCGAGATTGTGTTCGACTTCTTCGACATCCTCAAATCCAAGACCCGCGGCTACGGTTCCCTCGACTGGAAGGCAGACGGCGAACAGGCCGCCGACCTGGTCAAGGTCGACATCATGCTCCAGGGCGAGCAGGTGGATGCCTTCAGTGCCATCACGCACCGCGACAAGGCCTACGCCTACGGCGTTATGATGACCGGCAAGCTCCGCGAACTGATCCCGCGCCAGCAGTTCGAGGTGCCCATCCAGGCCGCGATCGGCTCCCGCATCATCGCCCGCGAAAGCATCCGCGCCATCCGCAAGGACGTGCTGGCCAAGTGCTACGGCGGTGACATCACCCGAAAGCGCAAACTGCTGGAGAAGCAAAAAGAAGGCAAAAAGCGCATGAAGATGGTGGGCACCGTGGAAGTGCCGCAGGAAGCGTTCATCGCCGCCCTCACCACCGATGAGTCGAAGGACAAGGCCAAAAAGAAGTGACCACCGCGCAGCCGGGGACCCGCTGATGCCCAGCGTCCTTCCCCTGGGCGACCCGGCGCCGTCGGACGGCCTGCTGCCTGCCCAGGCGGCGGCCGGCGCGGCGGACCGGGCCTTTGGCCTGTACGTCCACATCCCGTTCTGCGCCGTGCGGTGCGGGTACTGCGACTTCAACACCTACACAGCAACGGAACTGGGCGGCGGCGCCTCCCAGGACGCGTATGCCGGCACCGCCGTGTCCGAGGTGGACCTGGCTGCCCGGGTACTCACCGCGTCCGGGCTGCCGGACCGTCCGCTCAGCACGGTGTTCTTCGGCGGCGGCACTCCCACGCTGCTCCCTGCGGAGGACCTTGGGCTGATCCTCCGCGCCGCCATCAGCACGTGGGGGATTGAGGACGGTGCCGAGGTCACCACCGAGGCCAACCCCGATTCGGTGACACCGGAATCCCTTGCCGTGCTGAAGGCAGCCGGTTTCACGCGCGTGTCCTTCGGCATGCAGTCGGCGGTGCCGCACGTCCTGAAGGTCCTGGACCGCACGCACAGCCCGGCCCGGGTTCCGCAGGTGGTCCGGTGGGCCCGCGAGGCAGGCCTGGCGGTCAGCCTCGACCTCATTTACGGCACCCCCGGCGAATCATTGGACGACTGGCGCCTCTCCCTGGAGACCGCTCTTTCGTACGAACCGGACCACATCAGCGCCTACGCCCTGATTGTGGAGGACGGCACCAAGCTCGCAGCCCAGATCCGGCGCGGGGAAGTGCCTGGAATTGACGACGACGACCACGCGGCCAAGTACGAACTCGCCGACCAGTTGATCACCGCAGCCGGGCTTGGCTGGTATGAGGTCAGCAACTGGGCACGGACTCCGGAGCAGGCCTGCCGCCACAACCTGGCGTACTGGCGGGGGGACGACTGGTGGGGCATCGGGCCGGGCGCCCACTCGCATGTTGGCGGGGTCCGCTGGTGGAACGTCAAGCACCCCACTGCCTACGCGGGGCGGCTGGGCCGGGGCGTCTCGCCCGCTGCCGGGCGGGAGACGCTGGATGCGGAAACGCGCAACGTGGAGCGGGTCATGCTGGCGGCCAGGCTCAGCAGCGGCCTCCGGATTGACTCATTGGGCGATGCCGGCCGCCGGCAGGTGGCGGGCCTGATCGCCGATTCCCTGGTGGAACCCACTGCGGCGTTCCGCGGAACACTCGTGCTCACCCTCAAGGGCAGGCTGCTGGCGGACGCCGTGGTGCGGCGGATCCTCCCGGACTGACTGACCCGCAGCCGGCGCGGTTAACGGCTCAGGCCGTTGGCGGACTGTTCAGTGCCGTAACGGTCCGGGTGGTGCTGTCCCACAGCCGCGCGTCGGTGCACCGGGCCTCGAGGGTGGCGTCCAGGGTCCCCACTGCCGCGCCCAGCAGCTCTGCCGGAATCCGGCGGGCGAGCGTGACGTGCGGGGTCCAGGCGCCGGGGCGGGTGAGGGGCAAGGCGTCATTGGCCTGCCGGTGCAGGCCGGCGTGGAGGGCCAGCAGTTCCCTTGATCCCACCACCAGCCGGGCCAGGACGTATTTGCCTTTCCCTGCAGGGAAGAGGACCAGCCCGCCCAGGCGGACGTCCAGTGGAAGGCCCGCCCAGAGCCCGGCCGCTTCGGCCGCAACAGCCAGGCTGTTGCCCGCTGCGAGCGTGATGTGGGGCCTGTTGCTGGGGGCGGTATGGGAGCCCAGGCTGGGCAGGCCCGCCGCGGCCAGCCGGGCCCAGTCCGCCCGGATGCACGCCTCGGCGGTACCGTCGAAGGTCAGCTCGATGCTTCGCACGGGACCCGGCCGTCAGGCGGTGTTACTTGATCCAGCGGAGGTTGAACTGGTAGCGGTAGGGCTGGCCGCGGTTGACGCGGATGCCTGCTGCCACGGAGTAGCAGGTCAGGGCAATCCAGATGAGGGCCGCCGCGACGGCGAAGATGTTTCCGATCACCGGGATGAAGACCAGGATGTTCGCCACCACCGCAGCGATGGTGGGAGGCAGGCTGAAGTTGAGGGCTTCCTTGGATTCCTGGGCCGTGAATGGTCCACGATCACGGAAAATGAGGTAGACGAGCAGCGACGGGATGCAGCCCAGGATGCCGCCGAAGTGCGCCAGCGTGGCCCATTGCCGGTCTTCGCTGGCCGTCAGGGGCAGCGCGTTGGCCGGGACGCCGTGGTATTCGGACCGGCTTTGGCGGCCCTGCGGGTCCCCGTGCCCGCGTGCGTTGTCTGCCACAGTTGTGTTCCTTCGAAGATGCAATAGTGCGTTCGGCGCTGAGGCGCCGGCCGCCCCCGCCGGGAGTGGCAGGTGCTGGTCTACCCAGAATACTGGGTGTTGGCCGGAAGACTGCCCTAGGGAACCGTGAGGAAGTCGATGACTTCCTCCACCCGGCCCAGAAGCGAGGCCTCGAGGTCCGCATAGGTATGCACCGCACCCAGGAGTTTCTGCCACCCCAGCCCCACGTCCTCCTTGGTCTGGTGCGGCCAGCCGAACGCGGCCAGGATCCCGGTTTTCCAGTCCTGCCCGCGCGGCACGGCAGGCCACTTCGCGATGCCCAGCACGGAGGGCCGGATGGCCTGCCACACGTCCACATACGGATGGCCCACAATCAGGACGTTCCCGGCCGCGCCGGGGGAGGCCATTACGGCATCGGCAATGCGCGATTCCTTCGAGTTGGGTACCAGATGGTCCACCAGGACGCCCAGCCGCCGGCCCGGACCGGGGTTGAAGGCCGCCACCGCACCGGCCAGGTCATCGATGCCGTGGAGAGGCTCGACGACGATGCCTTCCACCCTGAGGTCATCGCCCCACACCTTTTCCACCAGCTCGGCGTCGTGCTTGCCCTCCACCCAGATGCGGCTTGCCTTCGCCACCTGGGCGCGCTGGCCGGCCACCCGAACGGAACCGGAGGCGGTCCGGCCCGCCGCAGTGGTGGGAGCGGCACGCGGCGCAGGCGGAACCAGATTGATGGGCCGGCCCTCCAGGAGGAAGCCGAACCCCAACCGGAAGGACCGGGACTTTCCCCGCCGGTCCTCCAAGGCCACCACATGCATGCCGCCGGACTTCTCCACCCGGGTTACGGCACCGACCCAGCCGGACTGGACGTCCTCCAAAACCATGCCGCGCTCCACCGGGACCTCGGGCAGGGTGGTGCGGGCCGGGGCGGACATGTCTGCCGGCCCCCAGTTCTGGTAATCCATGGTTGACTCCGCCTCGCAGTTGGTTTGTGGCCCGGAATTTCGCCCGGAGCGGTACCAATGCTAACAACGGGGCGGGGCGTAATAGACTGTTGGCACTAAGGCATGCCGAGTGCTAACTGACGGGGCCGCGTTGCCCAGGCGGCGCGGCGGCCCCAATCCCGGATGGAGGTGGACTATGAGCGAGCCACGCAAGCTGGAAGTCCTGCGGGCCATCGTGGAGGACTACGTCCATTCCCGCGAACCCGTGGGCTCCAAAGCCCTCGTGGAGCGGCACCATCTTGGCGTCTCCAGCGCCACGATCCGTAACGACATGGCGGCCCTGGAGGACGAGGGCCTCATCACGGCACCGCACACCAGCGCCGGCCGGATCCCCACGGACAAGGGCTACCGCCTGTTTGTGGACCAGATTTCCGCGGTCAAACCGTTGTCGCCGCCGGAACGGCGGGCCATCCAGTCGCTGCTGGAAGGCTCCGATGACCTGGACGATGTCCTGGACCGCACGGTCCGGATGCTCTCCCAGCTGACCAACCAGGTGGCAGTGGTCCAGTACCCGCACCTGAGCCGGGCCCAGATCCGGCACATCGAATTTGTCCTGCTCGCCCCCCGGAAAGTGCTGGTTGTGCTGATTGCCGACAGCGGCAAGGTGGAGCAGCGGGTCATTGACGTTGGCCACGACCTTGCTGACGACGCCCTCGCCGGCCTGCGGACCCGGTTCCTGGCGACCCTTGCCGGGACGCCGCTGGGCCGGCTCAGCATGGTGCTGCCCGCGGTGGTGTCCGCCGTGGCGCCTGTCCACCGCCAGGCCGCACAGGCCTTGGCCAACGGGCTGGAGATCCTGGGGCAGAACAGCCGCGAGGAACGTATGGTGATGGCGGGGACCGCCAACCTGGCCCGCTCCAATGTGGATTTCCCGCTCAGCATCGGACCCGTCCTGGAAGCCCTGGAGGAGCAGGTGGTGATGCTCCGCCTGCTCAGCGAAATGGCGCAGGACCCCCGCGGTGTTGCGGTCAGTATCGGCCGGGAAAACCCCTACGACGGGCTGACCGAGGCATCGGTGGTGGCCACCGCCTACGGTCCGGACAGCACCGCGAAAATCGGCATCCTTGGACCAACCCGCATGGATTACCCCACCACCATGGCCGCCGTCAGGGCTGTAGCCCGATACCTGTCCCGGATCCTGGGTCCCTGAACAGGCCTGCCCGGCCGGCCGCGCGCCGACAGGCACCAAGAGCAACACCGGCAGTCGAACTGCCGGCAGTACAACAAGGAAGAGACACGAACTTTGAGCAGCCACTACGACGTCCTTGGAGTCTCACCGGAGGCTACGGGCGAAGAGATCAAAAAGGCCTACCGCAAACTGGCCCGCACCCTGCACCCGGACGTCAACCCCGGGGACGACGCGTCCGACCGTTTCAAGGCCGTCACGCATGCCTACGAGGTCCTGTCGGATCCGCAGAAACGGCGGGTCTACGACACCACCGGCAACGAAAACGGCACTGACAACGGCTTTGGCGGCGGCAGCTATGCCGGCCAGGGCTTCGCGTTCCAGGACATCTTCGACACCTTTTTCGGCGCAGGCGGCTCGGCCGGCCCGGCCTCCCGCGTCCGGCGCGGCCAGGACGCCCTGATCAGCGTTCGGATCGAACTTAAGGACGCCGTTTTCGGTGTCAACCGGAAGCTGGAGGTGGATACCGCCGTCACGTGCCCCACCTGCGACGGCTCCTGCTGCCAGCCCGGCACCTCGCCGGAACGCTGCGACATCTGCGGTGGCAGCGGCCAGGTCCAGCGGGCCGTCCGGTCCATCCTGGGCCAGGTCATGACGGCGGCGCCGTGCGGTACCTGCGAAGGCTTCGGCACGGTCATCAAGGACCCCTGCAACGAGTGCAGCGGGCAGGGACGCATCCGCAGCCGCCGTTCGTTGACCATCAAGGTCCCCGCAGGCGTTGCCACGGGCACCCGGATCCAGCTTTCCGGCCAGGGTGAAGCCGGCCCTGCGGGTGGCCCTGCCGGCGACCTGTACGTGGAGATCCGCGTCAACAACGACGCCACCTACGTCCGGGACGGCGACGACCTGCACGCCACACTGAACATTCCCATGACGGCGGCTGCGCTGGGAACCGACGTCAGCCTGGAAACCTTCGACGGCAGCCAGGACATCGACGTCAAGCCCGGTACCCAGTCCGGAGAGATCATCACCCTGCGCGGCCTCGGCGTCACGCACCTGCGCGGCTACGGCCGCGGCGACCTTAAGGTGCACCTCCAGGTGGAGACGCCCGCGAGGCTGGACCAGGCCCAGGAGGACCTGCTGCGGCAGCTGGCCAAGCTGCGCGGGGAGCAGATCACCGAAGGCAAGCTCGCGGCCAGCGGCGGTATGTTCGCCAAGCTGCGGGACCGGCTCGGTAACCTGTAGCGGTGAGCAACCCCGTCTTTTTCACCACCGCCGGCGCGCTGGACCAGGTGCACCCCCAGGGCAGGTTTGTCCTGGAGGGCCCTGAAGCCCGGCACGCCGTGGCCGTGAAACGGCTGGCGCCCGGTGAGCCCGTGGACATCGTGGACGGTGCAGGCACCAGGCTCAGCGGAGTTGTGGTGGCTGCCTCGTCCGCGGCACTGGAAGTTGAGTGCATATCCGTGGCCCGGGAGGACCGGCCTGACATCCGCCTTGTCCTGGTCCAGGCCCTGGCGAAAGGCGACCGGGACGAGCTCGCCATCGAGACGGCCACGGAACTGGGAATCGACGCAGTCATCCCGTGGCAGTCCGAACGGGCCATCGTCCGCTGGAAGGGTGACCGTGCCGCGAAGGCGCACGCCAAGTGGCAGTCCACGGTGACTGCAGCCGCCAAACAGGCCCGCCGGGCCTGGGTGCCTGAGGTGCGGGCCGCCGTCGACACTGCCGCCCTCGCCGGCGCTGTGGAAGCCGCGGACCTGGCCATCATCCTGCACGAAAACGCTGTCCGGCCGCTCCGCTCCGTCCTGTCGGCGTGGGCCGGGGAGTCTACGGCCGCAGTGCGCGAGGTGCTGCTGATCGTCGGCCCCGAAGGCGGGATCAGCCCCCGCGAAGTGACGCGCCTGTGCGATCAGGGTGCCGTGACTGCCCTGCTGGGGCACCACGTCCTGCGCTCCTCCACGGCCGGACCGGCCGCCGTCGTGCTCGCCAGCGATGTGCTGGGCCGCTGGGACGCTACCGCACAGTGAACGAGCGGGTGTCCTCGTTGCGGTCCACCTGGTCGTCGGCACCCAACTGGGCCACCTTTGCCTCGTAGTCCCCGGCCGGCAGCGTCAGGGCAAGCGTAAACAGCCCGGCACTCCCGGGTTCGGGGGCCGTGGTGGTCTCGCCGGTCAGGAAGGGCTCCTTGGTGCCGTTCTTCTCGGACCGCAGGATCTGCCAGCGGAGCTTGCCGCCCGAGACCGAACTGCGGCCGCCGATTTTGACGCTGCCGGACCGCAGTTCGGTGCCTTCCTGCGGGTCGATGATCCAGACCGGAGCCAGCAGCCCGGTGGCGCGGGTCATCAGGGCGCCGAGCTGGACATGCCCGAACGCCATGTAATCGGTGTGCCCGTCCACCAGGATCCGGACCCGGATCTGCTGGCCGGTGTCGATCAGGCCCGAACTGGCCCCGGCGGCTGTGGCCGTATAAACGAGCTGCTGGATGGCCCGGTTGGCGGTGTCGGCGTCGAGGTTGCTGTTGAAGGCGTCCTCCGAAACATCCACCGTGATGACATCCTTGCCCGAAATGGACGTGGCCAGCTTGGAAGGATTTTGCCAGGGCGTAAAGAAATCCGCGTCGAGGGGTTTCTCGTCCATCATGGCCCGCAGGGCGCGTGTGACAGGGTTTTCCTGGTCCGGGACGTCGCGGAACTCGCGGTAAAGGAAGACATTGTTGTTGGTCCGGCCCAGCCAATAGACGGGGGCCTTGTTGGAGGACTGGGTTGTTTCCAGTGGGGAGCTGGTGGCCGGAATGTCGGGTGTGCCTGTCACCGAAGGGCTGGCTGTCAGGGTGCTGGACTCCGAAGCGCCGGGATCGGCGATGCAGCCGGACAGGGCGGGAACAACAAGAAGGCCCGCAAGAACCAGTGCCCGCGCGCGGCGTGCACTTTGTCCGGCCCCGAAGGGCGCAGCGGTTTCGGGCACTGTTGTTGCCTGTCCTTTCCTGGTGTGGAGGGCCGATCCCCGGGCGGCCCGCTGTCCAGCAGTAGCTGGGTTTCCAGCATTACACAGGGTGCAGCCGGGAAGTGCTCCGGATCCGGGTCATGCCGGAACTGCAACGGGAACGATATGAGGACGATATGAAGTTGATACCTAACGGGGGAGCACGGCACCCACCAGCCGCACCGGCAGCCGGTGGCTACCAGGGTCCTGATCGCGGGCGGCGGTGTGTGCTGGCGTAAGATGGAGGGATCACTGGGCCGGGACCAGCACGTACCGGAAGTCCCGCCCGGCCAGACGGAAAGCACTTCGACCTTGAGGGGACCACGGGCCTGCGGGCCAGCACCATGACTGAATCAGCGAATGGAAAGCGCCGGCTCACCACAGGAGAGGGCATGGCGGCCGAATTCCCCCATTCACTCCCCGGGATCCGGACAGAAGTTGTTGTTTTCGACAACTCCGACCAAATGGTCCAATCCCTCGGCAGCCACGATGAGGCCCTGAGGTTCATTGAGGAACAGTTCCCCGACGTCAATTTCCACGTCCGCGGCAACGAGCTTTCCATCAGCGGACCAGTCCGCGACGTGCCCCGCATCATGCGGCTCCTGCACGAGGTCCGTGGCCTGGTGGCCCGTGGCAGCGTGATCAGCCCCGCCGTGCTGCAGCAGCTGGCGGCCCTGCTCCGGAGCCAGTCCACGCAGAACCCCGTGGATGTCCTCACCCACGACATCCTCTCCAGCCGCGGCCGGACCATCCGGCCCAAGACGCTGAACCAGAAGAACTATGTTGATGCCATTGATGCCAACACCGTGATCTTCGGGATCGGCCCCGCCGGTACCGGCAAGACGTACCTGGCCATGGCCAAAGCCGTCCAGGCGCTGCAGCAGAAGGAAGTCAGCCGGATCATCCTGACCCGGCCGGCTGTTGAGGCGGGGGAGCGGCTGGGCTTCCTGCCAGGCACCCTCAGCGACAAGATCGACCCCTACCTGCGGCCGCTCTACGACGCCCTGCACGACATGATGGATCCCGAATCCATTCCCCGCCTGATGGCGGCCGGGACCATCGAGGTTGCCCCGCTGGCCTACATGCGCGGCAGGACCCTCAATGACGCCTTCATCATCCTGGACGAGGCACAAAACACCACTCCCGAACAGATGAAGATGTTCCTGACCCGCCTGGGCTTCGGTTCCAAGATGGTGGTCACGGGCGACGTCACCCAGGTGGACCTGCCCTTCGGCACCCGCTCTGGCCTGCGGATCGTTGAAGAAATCCTTAAGGGCATCGACGACGTCAACTTCTCGGTCCTGGACGCCACGGACGTGGTCCGGCACAAACTGGTGGGGGACATCGTCAACGCCTACAGCAACTGGGACGACATCCAGCGCAGCCGGGTCAAGCAACCGGCCGGCAGCCAGCGGCGGGGGGACAGCGCATGAGCATCGAAGTGAACAACGAATCCGGCATCCAGGTGGACGAAGCCAGCCTGGTGGCGCTGTCCCGCTATATTTTTGAGCAGCTGTACATCCACCCCCAGGCGGAGCTTTCCATCCTGCTGGTGGACGAGCCCGCCATGGAAAAGCTGCACATCGAACTGATGGACGAGCCCGGTTCAACCGATGTCCTTTCCGTCCCCATGGACGAGTTGACCCCCGGCACCCCGGGCCGGCCCACGCCACAGGGGATGCTCGGCGACATTGCCATCTGCCCGCAGGTCGCCACGGTGCAGGCCAAGAACGCCGGCCACGGGCTTGCAGACGAGATGCTGCTGCTGACCACCCACGGCATCCTGCACCTGCTGGGCTACGATCACGCGGAGCCTGAGGAAAAGACGGAAATGTTCGGGCTCCAGCGTGAACTCCTGACCGGCTTCACCGGTAGAGAAGCACCCGCCGAGACCACCCAGTGACGCCACTGCTCCTGGTGGTGATGGCCCTGGTATTCCTGGGCGTCGCCGCCGTGCTGACGGCAGCCGAGGCGGCCTTCAACTTCCTGCCGCGCCACGACGCCGAGGAAGCCCTGGTGCGGAGCCGCAGCAACGCCATGCGGAAAATCCTCGCCGAGCCCGTGGCCCACATCCGGGCCCTGCGCTTCTGGCGGATCTGGTTCGAGATGGCCTCCGCCGTCGCTGTGGCGGTGCTGCTGTACAGCGTCCTCGACAACGTCTGGCTGGCCGGCCTGGCAGCCACGGGCATCATGGCCCTGGTGGGCTTTGTGATTGTCGGTGTTTCGCCCCGCCAACTGGGCCGGCTCCACTCAGGCGCCGTGGTCAGGTTCACCGCCCCGATGATCCGCTTACTCACCTGGGTCCTGGGACCCATTCCCGGTTGGCTGGTGGCCCTGGGAAGCGCCGCAGCACCCGGCGCCCCGGGCGGGGACGAAGCCTTCTTCAGCGAACAGGAATTCCGCGAACTCGTGGACCGGGCCAGCGAATCCGACATGATCGAGGACACGGAGGCCACCATGATCCAATCGGTCTTCGACTTCGGCGACACGTTGGTGCGGGCCGTTATGGTTCCCCGCACGGACATCCTGAGTGTCGACGCCGGATCCACACTCCGCCACGCCATGTCCCTCTTCCTGCGCTCCGGGTACTCCCGGATGCCGGTGATCGGCGAAAACAACGACGACATCCTGGGCATCATCTACCTCAAGGACGTGGCCGCCGTCCTGCACGAACTCGCCCCGGGTGAGGAACCACCGCTGGTGGATTCGCTGACCCGGGAGGTACGGTACGTTCCCGAGTCCAAGCCGGTCAGCGACCTGCTGAGTGAACTGCAGAAGGAATCCACCCACGTGGCCATCGTCATCGACGAATACGGCGGCACTGCCGGGCTGGTCACGCTGGAGGACCTGATTGAGGAAATCGTCGGCGAGATCGTTGACGAGTACGACACTGAAAGTGCTGAAGCGGTGGAACTGGGTGACGGCTCCTACCGGGTCAGCGCCCGGATGAGCATTGATGACCTTGGCGAACTGTTCGACATCGAACTCGATGACGATGAAGTGGACACCGTCGGCGGTTTGCTGGCCAAAGCACTGGGCCGCGTGCCCATCGTGGGCAGCGCCGTGGAAGTCCACGGCGTCGCCTTACGCGCAGACCGGCTTGAGGGCCGGCGGAACCGGGTCAGCCACATCATTGCGGCACCGGTACCAAAGATAGACACTGACCTTGAAGACCTCCTCGAAGAGGCGGAAGCAACCCAGCAGGGAGTTCCACGTGAGCAAGAAGATTAAAGCCGGCGGCGACGAGGAATTCGGCGGCTTTCGGGCCGGTTTTTCCGTCCTGGTGGGCCGGCCCAACGCCGGAAAGTCCACCCTGACCAACGCCCTGGTAGGCAAGAAGGTGGCCATCACCTCCGCCAAACCGCAGACCACACGGCACACCATCCGCGGCATCGTCCACCGGGAGGATGCCCAGCTGATCCTGGTGGACACCCCGGGCCTCCACCGGCCCCGGACCCTGCTGGGGAAGCGGCTGAACGACCTCGTCGCGGACACCCTGTCCGAGGTGGACGCCATCGGGTTCTGCCTGCCCGCCAACGAGAAGATCGGTCCCGGCGATAAATTCATTGCCGCGCAGCTCGCTGCCCTGGGCAACAAACCGATCATCGCGATCGTGACCAAGGCCGACACCGTCGACCGGCAGGCCCTCACGGAGCAGCTCCTGGCCGTCGCGGCCCTGGGACGTGAAGTTCTCGGCGAGGACGGCTGGAAGGACATCGTCCCGGTGTCGGCAACTGACGGCTTCCAGGTGGAAACCGTGGCCGACGTGCTGATCGGCCACATGCCGCCCTCGCCCCCGCTGTACCCGGACGGGCACCTGACTGACGAGCCCGAGGCCGTTATGGTGGCTGAACTCATCCGTGAGGCAGCGCTGGAGGGTGTCCGCGACGAACTGCCGCACTCCCTGGCCGTTGTGGTGGAGGAGATCGTTCCCCGGGAAGGCCGTTCCGAGGACAGCCCGTTCCTTGACGTCAGGGTCAACGTGTACGTGGAGCGTCCCTCGCAGAAGGCCATCATCATCGGCAAGGGCGGCGCCCGGCTCCGCGAAGTGGGCACAAACGCCCGCAAGGGAATCGAAGCCCTGCTGGGCACGCGCATCTATCTTGACCTGCACGTGAAGGTGGCCAAGGACTGGCAGCGGGACCCGAAGCAGCTGGTCAAGCTGGGCTTCTGAGCCGGCAGGACCGGTGCCGCCGCGGGGCGGTCCGGCGTTTTCCCAGACTGGGCCACTAAAATGGGCCGGATTTTGTTTTTAGAGGAAGGTTCATCACGTGGGGCGAGGCCGCGACAAGCAGGACAACGGCGCTGACAGTGCTGCCGGAGCTGGACCTGTGTCCCGCCACTCAGATGCTTCGGCCGCTGGCGCTGGCGCTGCCCGGCACCTGGGACCCATCCGCCGGATGCCCATCTGGCTGAAGGCGGTCACTGCCGTGCTGGCGGTTGTGCTCGTAGGTGGCCTGGCCTTCGCCGGGTTCTGGTTCTTCCGGCTGCAGAACAACATCTCCAAGGCGCCCCTGAACGCCGGCGGCGGCAGCACCGAAGGCCAGGTTGATGACGCCAAGGGCAGGATGCAGATCCTGATCCTCGGTTCGGATACCCGCGACGGGAAAAACGCCGACTACGGGACAGCGGACCAGTCCACCGGATACGGGAACTCCGATGTGATGATGTTGATGGACATCTCCGAGGACAATAAGCGCGTCAGCGTGATCAGTTTCCCCCGCGACCTCCTGGTGGACATCCCGGAATGCACTGACGAGGACACCAAACAGACGTATCCGGCCCGCAGCGGCGTGATGATCAACGAAGCCATGGCTGAAGCCGGGATCGGCTGCGCGGTGGACACCGTCAACAAACTCACCGGCATGGAAGTGGACCACTTCATGATGGCCGACTTCAACGCGGTGAAGGAACTCTCCAACGCCGTGGGCGGCGTCGATGTCTGCATCAGCGACGCCGTCTACGATCCGGACTCCCGGCTGCGGCTGCCTGCGGGCACCTCCTCCGTAGAGGGCGAGCAGGCCCTTGCATTCCTCCGGACCCGCCACGCGTTTGCCGACGGCGGGGACCTCGGCCGGATCAAGGCCCAGCAGGGTTTCCTCTCCTCCCTCACCCGGAAGATCAAGGACGAAGGCACTCTGACGGACCCCGTGCGGATGCTGAAGATCGCCGACGTCGTCACCCAGAACCTGACGGTCGACCAGGGCCTGGGATCAGTTCCCACCCTGCTCACCATCGGCAACCGGCTCAAGGACATCGACGTCGGAAAGGTCGCCTTTGTGGCGGTCCCCACGGGGCCTGCCGCGGCTGATCCGAACCGGCTCGAAGTGGCTGAACCCGCGGCTTCGCAACTCTTCGCCGCATTGCGCAAGGACGTGGACCTGACGGATCCCACCGCGCCCACGTCGCCGTCGGCCAGTCCGTCCGCGGAGCCCAGCACGGCCCCGACGGAAACAGCCCCTGCTGTGGCGCCGTACGACAAGGCCCTGCAACCCGTCGCGGTGGCCAACGGCACCGGCGTCCCTGGCCGGGCGCAGGAAATTGTGCAGGCCCTGGTCGCCGGCGGATTCGCCCAGTCGACCTTCTTTGACGCAGCAGTGACCGGCCAGACCGTGGTTTACTACGGGGCGGACTTCGCCGACGTGGCCGCTGATACGGCGGCCCTGCTGGGCATCCCCGCTACACAGCTCGTCCCGTCAGCCAACGTCTACGGCGTGCAGGTGGCCCTCGGCAGCGACTTCCCCTCCGGCGTGACCTACGGTGCCGGCACCGCCCTCCCGGACGACATCGTCAGCCAGACCGCCGGTGACGCCGTGTGCCAGCAGGCAAACCCGGAGCTGATCGTCCGCTGACAGCGGTCCCGGCTTCCGGCGGCGAACGCCTCCGACGGTGCCGTTCACCCGTAAATCAGCTCTACGTCTTCCGAAGCATGCTCCCTACCTTGCCGGCTCCCACTCTGGGGTGCCGTCTGTTAAGTCGGCGCCCAGGGGCGGCGTCGTCACAAGGGCGGTGACTCCTTGTGCCTCAAGTTCATCCACAACAACGCGAAGCATTGTCTCTCCCATGGCCCGGGGGAGTTCACCTTTGGTGTCCAGATATGCCAGCGGTCCGTGAGACGTAAAGTAGTCGATGTGCATGCACCGTTCCATGGCGATATGGAGGGCCTCGGCAGCCTTGTCTGTTTGATCGGTGAGGATAAGGAAGAACGGCGATGGGCATTGGGATGCTGCCGCGATACGTCAGAGCCTGGCAAAGCAGATGCAAGCGGGTTTAAGAGCGGAAGGTCCCGTCCCAAGGGGGACGGGACCTTCCGTGGAGAGCTACCAGATGTTGACGCGCTCGGCCGGCGGCATCCACATGCCGTCGGCTTCGGTGACGGTGAACGCGTCATGGAAGGCGTCGAGGTTCCTGGCGATAGCGTTGGTCCGGAACTCGTTGGGGGAGTGCGGGTCCGTGGCCAGGCGCCGGACGGCCTCCTCGGTCCGGATGACCTGCCGCCAACCGGCAGCCCAGGACGCAAAGAAACGCTGCTGCCCGGTCAACCCGTCCAGCTCTTCGGGCTCCTGGCCGTCCAGGCTGATGTGGTAGGCCTTGTAGGCGATGGCAAGGCCGGCGAGGTCGCCGATGTTTTCGCCCAGGGTGAGCCGGCCGTTGACGTTGTGACCCGGCGCAGCCGTCGGGGACAGCTCGTCATACTGGGCCACGAGTTTGGCGGTGAGGGCTTCGAACGCCTTCCGGTCCGCGTCCGTCCACCAGTTCCGCAACGCGCCGCCGCCGTCAAACTGCGAACCCTGATCATCAAAGCCGTGGCCGATCTCATGGCCGATGACGGCCCCGATGCCGCCGTAGTTCACGGCATCATCGGCGTCGGCGGTAAAGAACGGCGGCTGGAGGATGGCGGCCGGGAAGACGATTTCGTTCATCATCGGGTGGTAGTAGGCATTCACCGTCTGCGGTGTCATCAGCCATTTGGTGCGGTCCACGGGCTTGCCCACCTCGTCCAGGTGCCTGTCGACGTCGGCGTTGTGCGCACGCTCCACGTTGCCCAGCAGGTCCGCCGGATCAATCTCCACAGCGGAGTAGTCGATCCACTCGTCAGGGAAGCCGATCTTGGCCCGGAAGCCTTCAAGCTTCCGCAGGGCCTCTTCCTTTGTTTCGGCACCCATCCATCCCACATCCTGAATGCTGCGGCGGTACGCCTCGATCAGGTTGGCCACGAGGGTCTGCATCCTGGCCTTATGGCTTTCCGGGAAATGCCGGGCCACATAGATCTGGCCCACGGCTTCGCCGAGCGCACCTTCCACAACACCCACGCCGCGCTTCCAGCGGTCCTTGTTGCGCGGCGTCCCACTGATGGTGGTGCCGTAGAAGGCGAAGTTTGTGTCCACAAAAGTACTGGAGAGATACGGTGCGGCGGCGCTGACCACACGCATCGCGAGCCAGTCCTGCCACGCCTGCAGCGGCTCGGATTCCAGCAGCGCCGCTGCGCCCACAAAAAAGTCAGGGGTGCTGACCACAATCTCTTCCCGTTTGGCGGCGTCGATGCCTGCAGCGTCAAACCAGGTGGCCAGGTGTGGGAAGAGGGCAGCGGATTCACCGGCGGTCTTCAGGTTGTATGTTTTCTGCGGGTCCCGCAGCGTGACGTTGTCCCAGTGGTGCGAAGCGAGGAGGGTTTCCAGTTGCACCACGCGTCCCGCGGCAGTTGCTGCGTCCGCCACTCCGGCCAGTGCCAGCATGGCCTGCACATGGTCCGTGTAGGCGGCCACCATGGGCGCGAATTTTTCCTCGCGGTAATACGATTCGTCCGGCAGGCCCAGCCCGCCCTGGCCGGTGTAAAGCAGGACGCGGTCCGGGTTGCCGGCGTCGGGTGCCGGATAAATGTAGAACAGGCCTCCGACGTCCGCGCGGAACAGGCGCCCCGCCAGGGCGATCAGGTCGGCTGCGGAGTCCGTGGCATACACATCGGCGAGCCGCTGGCGGATGGGTCCGATGCCCTTGGCTTCTGCCGCGGCCTCATCCATGAAGCTGGTGTAGAGGTCCCCGATCTTCCGCTCGATGCCACTGGCGGCGGCGCCCTTACCTGGCGCTTCCTCAATGATGGCGCGGACGGCGAGCTCTGAACCGTCCCGCAATGCGGTGAAGGTGCCTTCCAGCGGACGGTCGTCCGGGATTTCCGTTGCCTTGAGCCAGGTGCCGTTCACATGCTGGTACAGGTCATCCTGCGGCCGGACTGTGTGATCAATGGTGGAAAGGTCGATCCCCGATGTGGGCACTGAAACTCCTTTTGACGAAAGCGCCGCAGCCGGACACCGGCGGGCGTCTGCATGCTGGACGTTACGGACGGTGGTGCTCTTTCATCTTACGCACCCGTGTTACGCTCAAATGGTGCGTGCAGAGCTCCTCCTTCTTAGCTGCCGCGGCGAGGCCTCAGACGCTGTCTAGCGCAAGGCCCATCCTCGCCGCGGAGTCTGTGTTGTCCGGCCGTCCTTTTGAAAAGACCACAGAAAAGGCCCGATCGTAATGCATAACGCACAAAAAACCTCAGGAATGCCGGCCCACCGCTACGCCCCGTTCCAGGACCTCATTACCGTTGAACTGCCCGACCGCACCTGGCCGGACAAGGTCATCACGGCAGCACCGCGCTGGTGCGCCGTGGACCTGCGAGATGGTAACCAGGCCCTGATCGATCCCATGAGCCCTGCCCGCAAGATGAAGATGTTCGATCTGCTGGTCCGGATGGGCTACAAGGAAATCGAAGTCGGTTTCCCGTCCGCGTCGCAGACGGACTTCGACTTTGTCCGCCAGCTGATCGAGGGCAACCACATCCCGGAGGATGTGACCATCCAGGTCCTGACGCAGGCCCGCGAACACCTGATCGAGCGGACCTACGAGTCACTGGTCGGCGCCAAGCAGGCAATCGTGCACCTCTACAACTCCACCTCCGTGCTGCAGCGCCGTGTGGTGTTCAACCAGGACGAGGACGGCATCCTGGACATCGCGCTGCAGGGCGCGCGACTGTGCAAGAAGTACGAGGAAACCCTCGTGGACACGCACATCACTTACGAATACTCACCGGAATCCTTCACCGGCACCGAGCTGGAGTACGCCGTCCGGGTGTGCAACGCCGTCGCCGACGTCTTTGAGGCTTCCGCTGACAGCCAGGTCATCATTAACCTGCCTGCCACGGTGGAAATGGCCACGCCCAACGTTTACGCGGATTCAATCGAGTGGATGAGCCGCCACCTGCATCCGCGGGAGGGCATCATCCTGTCCCTGCACCCGCACAATGACCGGGGAACCGGCGTGGCCGCCGCCGAGCTGGGTTACATGGCCGGCGCGGACCGGATCGAGGGCTGCCTGTTCGGCAATGGCGAGCGGACCGGCAACGTGGACCTGGTCACCCTGGGCCTGAACCTGTTTGTGCAGGGCATCGATCCCATGATCGACTTTTCCAACATCGACGACGTCCGCCGCACCGTGGAATACTGCAACCAACTGCCCGTCCCCGAGCGTTCCCCGTACGGCGGTGACCTGGTCTTCACCGCGTTCTCCGGCTCGCACCAGGACGCCATCAAGAAGGGCTTCGAAGCCCTGGAACGTGACGCCGCTGCTGCCGGCAAGGCCGTGGCGGACTACTCCTGGCAGGTTCCGTACCTGCCCGTTGATCCCAAGGACCTGGGCCGCAGCTACGAGGCAGTCATCCGCGTGAACTCCCAGTCCGGTAAAGGCGGCGTGGCGTACCTGCTGAAGAACGAGCACAGCCTGGATCTGCCCCGGCGCGCCCAGATCGAGTTCTCCGGCGTCATCCAGCGCCAGACCGACACCGTTGGCGGCGAGGTCAGTGGCGCCCAGCTCTGGAAGGTCTTCCAGGACGAGTACCTGCCGTCCGGGCAGTCCGACGGCCAGTGGGGCCAGTACTCGTTGGGCAAGGTCAGCACGGAAACGGACGCCGACGGCGGCATGACCCTGCACGCCTCACTCACCGTTGACGGCGTGGAAGTCAGCCGGACGGGCACCGGGAACGGGCCCATCGCCGCGCTGCTGTCCATCCTCCGGGAAGACGGCGTGGACGTCCGGGTCCTGGACTACAGCGAGCACGCGCTCTCCGAAGGCGGCAACGCCATGGCCGCGGCGTATGTCGAAGCCGCCGTGGGGGAGCGGGTCCTCTGGGGTGTTGGCATCGACGCCAACACCAGCATGTCCTCGCTGAAGGCCGTCATCTCCGCCGTCAACCGCGCCGTGCGGGACGCCCGGGCCTGATCCTGAAGCTGTGCCGCCGGATCCGTCCGGCGGCACAGCCGCACCCCCTTAAACGCAGGGTGCCCGCGCCCCGTACACGCGGGGCACGCGGGGGATGGGAAGATGGAGTGTGGCCCAACAGTCTTTCGCTTCCCGGGCGTACCGGGATGAAGCAGTGGTGCTCCGTACCCACAAGCTGGGCGAAGCGGACCGCATCATCACTCTCCTGACCAAACACCACGGCCAGGTCCGTGCCGTGGCCAAGGGCGTCCGCCGCACCAGCAGCCGTTTCGGCGCGCGGCTGGAACCCTTTATGGTCGCAGACCTTCAGCTGGTCGCGGGCCGCACCCTGGACATCGTCACCCAGGCCGTGGCCAAGGGGGCCTACGGCGGGAACATCGCCGCCGACTACGGCCGGTATACGGTGGCGGCGGCCATGACCGAGACCGCCGAAAAACTCACTGATGTGGACGGCGAAGCCGGGACTGCGCAGTACAACCTCCTGGTGGGCGCACTGGCATCCCTGAGCCGGGAGGACCACGCCGCCGGCCTGATCCTGGACTCCTACCTGCTCCGGGCCCTGGCCACCGGCGGCTGGGCGCCGAGCTTTACCGTCTGCGCACGCTGCGGCAGGCCGGGACCCCACACGGCATTCTCGGCACCGCTTGGCGGCATGGTCTGCGCCGACTGCAGGCCGCCCGGTTCCCCCGCGCCGGCTGCGGAGACCGTGATCCTGCTGGGCGCCCTGCTCACCGGTGACTGGCCCACCGCGGACGGTTCCGCCGCCGTGCACCGCCGCGAAGCCGCCGGCCTGGTGGCCGCCTACCTGCAGTGGCACCTTGAACGAGTCCTGAAATCCCTCAAGCATGTGGAGCGTACCTGACAGTGGCCCTGGGCAAAAAGCACCCCACCACCCGCCGGCGGACCCAACCGGTCATCGCCCCGTACCCGCACCCCTCAGGGGCGGTGGCCCCGGCGATCCCCGCCGAATTTGTGCCCCGCCATGTGGCCATTGTTATGGACGGCAACGGGCGCTGGGCAAACCAGCGCGGGCTGCCCCGGATAGAAGGGCACAAGGCGGGCGAACCCGCCCTGCTGGACGTTATGGCCGGTGCCATTGAACTGGGCATCGAATACGTCAGTGTCTACGCGTTCTCCACAGAGAACTGGCGCCGTTCCCCGGAGGAAGTGCGTTTCCTGATGGGATTTAACAAGGACGTGCTACGCAGGCAGCGGAACCAGCTGGATGAGTGGGGCGTAAGGGTGCGCTGGTCCGGCCGCCGCCCCCGGCTGTGGGGCTCCGTGATCCGCGAACTCGAGGATGCCGAGGAGTTCACCGCCGGCAACAGCACCTGTACGTTGAACATGTGTGTTAATTACGGTGGCCGGGCCGAAATCACGGACGCCGTGTCCGCGATTGCCGCCGAGGTTGCCGCCGGCCGGCTGAAACCCGGTGCCATCACTGAGCGCACCATCCAGAAGTACCTGGACGAACCGGACCTCCCCGACGTGGACCTATTCCTGCGCAGCTCGGGGGAGCAGCGGCTCTCCAACTTCCTGCTGTGGCAATCCGCGTATGCCGAGTTTGTTTTTATGGACACCCTCTGGCCGGACGTGGACCGCCGCACCCTGTGGACCGCCGTCGAGGAATACGCCCGGCGCGACCGCCGCTACGGCGGCGCGGTGGATGCCGCGAAGCCGGCCGGCCATCCATAGCAGCAGATAGCAGCAGCGGCTTAAATGCCGGCTGACCCATAGGCGCGGAGCCAGCGGGCCAGCCTCGCATAGGCGTCCGCGCGGACCTTCTCGGGTGACAGGAAGACATCATGCAGTGCGCCCCCAATCTTCTCCACCGTCACCGTGGTGCCCAAGCCGAAAGCGCGGGCGCCGATGGCATGCACATCCAGGACAGCGTCAGTGCGCCGCATTTCCTCCGACCAGACCATCCCGTTGGCGCTGCCCTGCGATAACAGCACCAGCACCGGAACATCAAGCCGCAGGCCCTTTGCCACACGGGCTTGCCCGGCAAGGATGGCGCTCAACCAGCCGGCCCTCACAGGGAAGGCCATGGGCGGCCGGTAAGCGTCGTCAAGGTCCCATTCGCCTTCGGCCGAGCTGCTGATGGTCCGCCAGTAAAACCCACGCTCCGGCAGCCGCAGGACTGTTTCCGGCCGGCGCCGGGCCAGCGGCCCCACCAGGCCCGATGCGGCGCGCCGGACCAGGTGGCTGCCGTGCATTTCCAGCCAGGGGCTGTTGAGGACAAGACCGGAAAGTGCTTCGGGATTCCGGCTGGCCCACAATGATGCCACCAGGCCGCCGGTGGAGTGGCCCATCAGGGTCAACGGCCCGGCCGCCCCGTCCGCCCGGATCAGGTCCCACGCCCGGCTTATTTCGGGGTCGTAGTCGGCCAGGTCGGCGACGTAGCCGCCGGGGCTTCCCGGTTGCAGGCTCCGGCCGTGGTTGTGCATGTCCAGTGCGTAAAACGCGTACCCGGCCGATTCCCAGAAGCGGGCCAGGTCCGTATTAAAGAAGTAGTCGCTCCAGCCGTGCAGGAACAGCACCGCAGCCTTCGGGTTCCGACCCGGAGCGGGCGTGGCCGGCCGGTACCTGATGAGCGTGGCGGTGCGTGCCACGCCGTCCGGTCCGGCGGCGGAAAAGGGCCGGGAGGTGAATTCCGGTCCCAGGAAGTCCTGTTGCCATGCCATGGGCCCATGCTATTGCGTCACCCGTTTGGTCTGGGCCGCCGGAGACGGAAAACTAGAGGCATGCGCGTTTATCCCACATTCTTCAAGCTGGCATTTTCCTGGATGGACGCCGAGCGCGCCCACACGATCGGCTTCAAAGCCATCAGGCTCGCGCACACCACCGGTGCCGGGAAGGTCCTGCAGAAGTTCACGGCCCCCGCGGCTTCACTCCAGACCACCGCGTTCGGCCTGACGTTCCCGTCCCCGTTCGGCCTGGCTGCCGGGTTTGATAAGGAAGGCCACGGCATCGAGGCCCTGGCTGAACTCGGTTTCGGCCACGTCGAGGTGGGAACCATCACCGGCCAGGCGCAGCCCGGCAACGAGAAGCCCAGGCTCTTCCGCCTGGTTCAGGACCGCGCGGTGATCAACCGGATGGGCTTCAACAACGACGGCGCCGCCGCCGTGGCTCCCCGGCTCAAGGCGGCACGGGCTGCTTTGCAGCGCCGGCATCCTTCGGTGCGCCCGGTCATCGGCGTCAACATCGGCAAGACCAAAACCGTGGAACTCGCGGAGGCCGTGGACGACTACCTGGTCAGCGCCCGGACGTTGGCGCCGGTAGCCGACTACCTGGTGGTCAACGTCAGTTCTCCCAACACTCCCGGCCTCAGGCTCCTCCAGGACGTGGAAACCCTGCGCCCGCTGCTGACGGCTGTGGGCGACGAAGCAGACAGGGCAGCCGGGCGGCACGTTCCGCTGCTGGTGAAGATCGCCCCGGACCTGAGCAACGAGGACATCGATGACGTCGCCCGGCTGGCGCTGGACCTGAAGCTCGACGGCATCATCGCCACCAACACCACGATCGCCCGGTCCGGGCTCAGCACCCCGGCGGACCAGGTGGAGGCCCGCGGGGCGGGCGGACTGTCTGGCGCTCCGCTCAAGCAGCGCTCCCTGGAAGTCCTTCGCCGGCTCAAGGCTGCCACCGGTGATGCACTGACCCTGGTCGCCGTCGGCGGCGTCGAAACAGGCCAGGACGTCCAGGACAGGCTCGATGCCGGCGCAACTCTGGTCCAGGGCTACACCGCGTTCCTCTACGAGGGGCCCTTCTGGGCTGCCGGCGTCAACCGGCACCTGGCCAGGAACCGCCGCCGCTGATTCCCGGCCCCAGCCCGGGTCCGGCTTAAAAAGACAAAAGGTGGGCCCCGGCGGATTTTTCCGCCGGGGCCCACCTTTCGGGTTTGCGCTGCTGGGTTCGGTGGGTCAGGAAGGGAACTGGCCGCGCCGGACCTGCGGCTTGGGCAGGCGCAGCTTGCGGAACTGCAGGGACCGCATGGACCCGTACCAGACGGTGCCGCGTTCCACCTCGCCGAACTTCTGGGCCAGCAGCTTCTTCAGCTTGCGGGAAATCAGGTACACGTCCACAAACACGGCCAGGAACATCACCCAGAACGCGCCCAGGACGTAGATCATCAGCTCGCTGCTGGCCGGCACCAGCAAGGAAACGAGCACAAAGACCAGCGCGCCGAACATCAGGAACTCGCCAAGGCTGAAGCGGGCATCCACGTAATCGCGGGCAAACCTCTTCTGCGGGCCCTTGTCGCGCAGGGGCAGGAACTTCTCGTCACCCGTGTCCAGTGCGTGCCGCATCTTCTGCCGCTGATCGGCAATGACCTGGCGCTCGGCGGCTTTGGACGCCTTGCGGTCCTCAGGCACCAGCGGGCGCTTGCGCGCAGCTTCCTGCGCCCTGCGGGTGGGAGTCGGTGCCCCTTTGCCGATGGCGCCGTTGCGCTGCGCCGCCGCTTCCGCGGCCTGCTGGTCTACTGTCTCCTGCGCCGAGGGCGCTTCCTTTTTACGTCCGAACACCACAACAGAATACCTTGCGGGAGCCCGCCGGGCTGCTGGCGGCCGGGCCTGCCCTGGCGGCCGATGTGACGGGGGTAATGTTTTGGCCATGACTTCTTCACCTGCTGCCACCCCGCACAACGCCCCCGGCCCCACACCTTCGGGCCCTGCCGGCACCCCCTGGACGGAAGACCTCCGTACCTCGATCGGCAATGCGTTCGGGCGGACCCTCACCCACCTCAAGGAGCTCGTGGCCATTCCGGGCATCGCGTGGCCCAGTTTCGACAGGGCGCCGCTGGAAACCAGCGCCGGGGCTGTTGCCGCTCTCCTGCACACCGCCGGAGTGTCCGATGTCCAGATCCTCGCCTGCAACAAACCGGACGGCACCCCCGGAGGTCCCGCCGTCGTCGGCCGCCGCCCGGCTGCGCCCGGCAAGCCGACCATCCTGCTCTACGCCCACCACGACGTGCAGCCCCCCGGCGACGAAGCGCTCTGGGAAACCGATCCCTTTACTGCGGTGGAAAAGGACGGCCGCCTTTACGGCAGGGGCGCCGCGGATGACAAGGCCGGCATCATGGCGCACGTGGCCGCTTACGCCGCGGTCACCGAAGTCCTCGGCGACGAACTGGGCCTCGGCGTGACCTTCTTCTTTGAGGGGGAGGAGGAAGCCGGCTCGCCCACGTTCCGCGCGTTCCTCGAGACGCACCGCGAACTGCTCCGCGCCGACGTCATTGTGGTGGCGGACTCCAGCAACTGGAAAGTGGGCATCCCGGCCCTGACCACCAGCCTCCGTGGCCTCGTGGATGGCGTAGTTGAGGTCCAGGTCCTGGACCACGCCGTGCACTCCGGCATGTTCGGCGGACCGGTTCTGGACGCGCCGACCCTTCTGTCCCGCCTGATCGCCACCCTGCATAACGACGACGGCTCCGTGGCCATCAAGGGCCTGGTCGCCACGGACAACGCCACGGTGGACATGGCGGAAGCCGACTACCGTGCCGACGCTTCGGTGCTCGACGGCGTCCGGCTGGCCGGTTCCGGCAGCCTCGCGTCCCGCCTGTGGACCAAGCCCGCGCTGTCGATCATCGGTTTCGACGCACCGGCCGTGGACGTCGCCTCCAACACCCTGATCCCGCGCGCCAGGGCAAAGTTCAGCCTGCGGCTGGCTCCCGGCCAGGACCCGGCCGCGGCGATGACCGCTGTCAAGGCCCACGTGGAGGCCAACGCGCCGTTCGGGGCGAAAGTGGTGTTCACCCCGGGGGAGAGCGGCAACCCCTTCCAGACCGACACATCCTCCGCCGCCGCGTCCCTGGCCATGTGGGCGCTGGGGGAAGCCTGGGGAGTCCCCGCCGTCGAAACTGGAATTGGCGGCTCCATCCCCTTCATTGCCGACCTCACGGAACTTTATCCGGACGTCCAGATCCTGGTGACGGGTGTGGAAGACCCGGATTCGCGGGCGCACAGCGCCAACGAATCGTTGCACCTGGCCGACTTCCGGAACGCCATCCTGGCAGAGTCCCTCCTGCTGGCGCGGCTGAACCGTGACGGGCTGCAGTAGCCGGGCATCCAGCCGCGTTTCCAGGGAACAAGCAGAGCCCTTCCACGGTTACGCAAGGAGTTAGAGCTATACGTCTGTCCGACGTAGCATGTAGCTATAGCCCATACCGAATCCGTAGGGGCAGGCGCCGCTGAGGCGGCGCTGCCAGGACCGTCCTAAGAAGGTAGGCCAATGAGCACCGCAACCAATGAGAACAGCACCGAAACCACCAGCGCAGCCAGCGATGAACTGGCCGTCCACGAGGTCAAGCTGACCGACGTCGCCGCGGGCAAGGTACGCAGCCTTCTCGAACAGGAAGGCCGCACCGACCTGCGCCTCCGGGTTGCCGTGCAGCCCGGCGGCTGTTCCGGCTTGATTTACCAGCTCTACTTCGATGAGCGGCTCCTTGACGGGGACGCAGTCCGCGATTACGACGGTGTCGAGGTGGTAGTGGACAAGATGAGCGTCCCTTACCTCTCCGGTGCCAGCATCGACTTCGAGGACACCATCGCCAAACAGGGCTTCACCATTGACAATCCGAACGCAGGCGGCTCATGCGCCTGCGGCGATTCGTTCCACTAAGCCGGTTCTTTCGCCTGATGCCGGCGCCGTGCCCTCTGCCGTGGAAAACGGCAGGGGGACGCGGCGCCGACATGTGGGCGAAACGCCCGGCGGAGCGGTAAGCTCTACACCGAGTAGTAAAACTTTTAGTGTGCCCGGGGAGCCTAAGGCTGGCCGGACAACAGCATCAAGTAGGAAGGGCCGTCTGTGAGTTCGCAGAACCGAACCGGCAGCCGACGCAAAACGATCTCATCGATCACTGGCTTGGCAATTGCCGGCGCGTTGGTTTTGACCGGATGTTCGCCAGAGGTAGAGAGAGGGTGGCTGCCCACTGAACGTGGCACCACCAGCAACACCGATCGCATCATGGACCTCTGGGTCAACTCATGGATTGCAGCCCTGGTTGTGGGCATCATCACGTGGGGCCTGATCGTCTGGTGCCTGGTGGCCTACCGCCGACGCAAGGGCACCGTAGGGTTCCCCCGGCAGACCAGCTTCAACCTCCCGCTGGAAGTCTTTTACCTGACCATCCCGCTGTTCATGGTGCTGGTGTTCTTCTACTTCACCGACCGGGACCAGGCGGCCATCGATGACCGCTCCCAGCCCGCCGACGTCGTTGTTGATGTCCGCGGCAAGCAGTGGGCCTGGGACTTCAACTACAAGTCTGGCAGCGTCATCGAAGAAGACCTGCACGAGGCCGGCGTCCAGGCGCACCTCACCGGCAACACCATTGACAAGGAACTGCTTCCCACGCTGTACCTGCCCGTCAACAAGTCCGTGGACCTCGAGCTCAACGCCCGCGACGTCATCCACTCCTTCTGGGTTCCCGCCTTCCTGCAGAAGCGCGACATGATCCCTGGCAAGACCAACTACATCCGGTTCACCCCCACCAAGGAGGGAACCTATGACGGTAAGTGCGCCGAACTTTGCGGCGAGTACCACTCCGAAATGCTGTTCCGCGTCAAGGTGGTCTCGGAAGCAGAATTCCAGACCCACATGGACGGGCTCCGGGCGGCAGGCAACACAGGCCTCCTGGGTGCGGAATACGACCGCAACCCGAACCTGAACGAAATTAAGTAAGGGGAGCGACGTGGCTACGTACACTCAATCCGCACCCACCGAAGCCTTGTCGGCTCCCGTGGTTCCGAAGTCCAAGGGGCGCATCGTCGTCAACTGGATCACTTCCACCGACCACAAGACCATCGGGTACATGTACCTGATCGCGTCCTTCGTGTTCTTCTGCTTCGGCGGCGTTATGGCCTTGCTGATCCGCGCCGAGCTCTTCGAGCCCGGCATGCAGATCCTGCAGACCAAAGAGCAGTACAACCAGCTGTTCACCATGCACGGCACCGTGATGCTGCTGATGTTTGCAACACCGCTCTTTGCCGGCTTCGCAAACGTCATCATGCCGCTGCAGATCGGTGCCCCCGATGTCGCCTTCCCGCGGCTGAACGCACTGGCCTTCTGGTTCTTCCTGTTCGGCTCCACCATCGCCGTGTCAGGCTTCATCACCCCGCAGGGTGCTGCCTCGTTCGGCTGGTTCGCCTATGCGCCGCTGTCCAACACCACGTTCAGCCCCGGAATCGGTGGCGACCTGTGGGTGTTTGGCCTGGCGCTGTCAGGCTTCGGCACCATCCTCGGTGCGGTCAACTTCATCACCACCATCATCTGCATGCGCGCCCCGGGCATGACCATGTGGCGGATGCCCATCTTCACCTGGAACACCCTGGTCACCGCCATCCTGGTGCTCATGGCCTTCCCGCCACTGGCTGCCGCCCTGTTCGCCCTCGGTGCCGACCGCCGGTTCGGTGCACACATCTTCGACCCCGAAAACGGCGGTGCCGTCCTCTGGCAGCACCTGTTCTGGTTCTTCGGCCACCCCGAGGTGTACATCATCGCGCTGCCGTTCTTCGGCATCGTCTCCGAGATCTTCCCGGTCTTCAGCCGCAAGCCGATCTTCGGCTACAAGGGCCTGGTGTACGCCACCATCGCCATTGCTGCCCTCTCCGTCACCGTGTGGGCCCACCACATGTACGTCACGGGCTCGGTCCTGCTGCCGTTCTTCGCCTTTATGACCATGCTGATCGCGGTACCCACGGGTGTGAAGTTCTTCAACTGGATCGGCACCATGTGGCGCGGTTCCATTACGTTCGAGACGCCCATGCTCTGGAGCATCGGCTTCCTCATCACGTTCCTCTTCGGTGGCCTGACCGGCATCATCCTGGCTTCGCCGCCCCTGGACTTCCACGTCTCGGACTCCTACTTCGTGGTGGCGCACTTCCACTACGTGGTCTTCGGCACCGTCGTGTTCGCCATGTTCGCCGGCTTCTACTTCTGGTGGCCCAAGTGGACCGGCAAGATGCTCAACGAACGCCTGGGCAAGATCCACTTCTGGCTCCTGTTCCTTGGCTTCCACGGCACCTTCCTGATCCAGCACTGGCTGGGCGTCGAGGGCATGCCCCGCCGCTACGCGGACTACCTGGTGGAGGACAACTTCACCTGGATGAACCAGTTCTCCACCATCGCCTCGTTCGTCCTGGGCGCGTCACTGATCCCGTTCTTCTGGAACGTGTACATCACCTGGCGCAGCGCTGAGCGGGTCACCGTGGATGATCCCTGGGGCTTCGGTGCTTCGCTGGAGTGGGCCACGTCCTGCCCGCCGCCGCGCCACAACTTCACCTCGTTGCCCCGGATCCGTTCCGAGCGCCCCGCACTGGACCTGCACCACCCGGAACTCCGTCAGGTCCACACCGTTGACTCACCCGCGCCTGCTGCAAAAACGCTGGGTAACGCCGACCAGAAGGACACCGCACAGTGAAAATCGAATCTTGGATCTTTGGTGCGGGTGTTTTCTTCTTCATTCCCGTATCGATTGTTTACGGCTTCCTGACCAACTGGCACGAATGGGTCGGCACCCTGGGAATCCTTCTCGTGGGTGGGCTGTCCGGCATGATCGGCGGCTACCTCGGCTTCACCGGCAAGCGGGTAGGCATGCGCCCCGAGGACCGAAGCGACGCTGAGATCCACGAAGGCGCCGGCGAGCAGGGCCACTTCAGCCCCTGGAGCTGGTGGCCACTGGTCCTCGGCATCGCCTGCGCCACCGGGTTCCTTGGCCTGGCACTTGGCTGGTGGATCGTATTCATCGCCGCCGGCCTTGCTGTAGTTGCACTCGTTGGCTGGGTTTACGAATACAGCCGCGGCGACCACGCGCACTAACTGCATATCAGACGTACGACGGCGGGCCCCACCAAATTTGGTGCTGTCTCTTATACACATCT